>NZ_JADPGO010000022.1:0-61297 GCF_015668165.1 Blautia sp. 1001283B150304_161114_C9
TTTATTTGTTTTCCAAAGCTCCGTTTTTCGGATCAGCGAAAAACTCCACAATGGCAAACAGGGCTTTGCCCTAACAACAAAAAACGCCAGATTTCCGTGAGGGAAAACTGGCGCGCCAAGAACAGCCATTATTATACTGAATCACATGGAACGATAATGCCGATGCAATGTTATACTTGCCCGGAGGAGGAGCAATGCTTTTTTAACTGATGTAGATCATGTGAGCTTTGAAAAGGCAAACGGGACACGGCAAAATAGCCTCCAATCGGCTACCGTGTCCCTGCAAGTCGTCATAGGTTTGTGTAAACGCAAAGAAACCGCGATCAGGTAGCATCCAATAAATTTCCCAACTCTACGCATAACCGTTTCCTCACTGAACGAAAGTAAGGAACATGGCAAGCACAACAATTCCCACCATCAGCAGCAGCCAAAAAACGCTGATTGCAGTTGATACAATATTGATAATGCTGCGGCTTTCCCTGCTCCGCACACATACCACCGAAAGAATCAGGCCCAGCAGGACAAAAACGACATTGGCCCCAGCCCAAGTGGTTCGGTCTCCGTCCGACAGCGAAAGGTGCAGAAGCGATGGGGCAAGAGCCGCCAACGGTAGGATGCTCACAATGAGCGCAGCGATACTAACTGATTGAAGTTTTTTCTTTTCCATAGTTTTACCTCATTTCTTTTTCCCCAAATTGGGTAACAGCCAGCGCGAAAAACAGGCCAAACACTACAATCGCGCACGGCAGGAACGGAAACACCGAAAAAGCGGCGTCGGAAGTTTCTGCTGTAAAGTCATAGAGAAAGCAGGAAACGAGATAACCGCTGTAACAGTACGGGTAGGCGATCCACAGCGGCGTATTCGCAACCAATACACCGGGAATCACAAGCAGCAGATTTAATCCCACAGAAAGAAGCGGCTTTTCAAACAGCACAGTGATGGCCCACATAGCCGCAATGCACGGCAGCATAGTCAGAAACAGCCCCAAGCACCATTTCAGAAGATATAGAATCGGCAGGGTTTCTGTTACTCCCATTGTCTGTGTCGCAATCAACCCAGCGATTACAAATACGACAAGAAACACCACCATCTCCATAAACAGATAAAAGGTAAGCACACAGAATTTGGCAATGGATAATGCGCAGCGGCTGACCGGCAGCGCCAGCATTTTCAGAATCCCGTTATTTCCTGTTTCTCGTCCTGCGATCATCACGCAAACCACGATCATGCTGAATGGAAGCAGATAGTAGGCGTAAACAAGCGCACTTTGAATAAACATGGCAGCCCACGCATTGGTGTATTCCGGTGTAAAGTAGTTGCTCAAATACGCAACCCCGGAAACCACCACCAATAAAGGTGCAATGAAAATCAGGGGTACAATTTTGGAGCGTTTTACTTTCATAAACTCGATTTTGAGTAAATCCAAAAAACTCATTTCTTATTATCCCTCCTTACTCGTAGCGTCTGTACTTCGCCAGCCACAAGCCCACAGCAAGGAACAACAGTGTTTCCACCAAAGCGACAAGGGCAACCGTCGAATCAGGCTGGGCGCTCATGGCTACTGCTGGTTTCAGAATAATCACAAAAGGATGCACCAGCAAAAGCGTCAGCCCCGAATTTGCAAGGGCCATACCACTCAGAAAACCGGCAACACCAATTCCAATCGGCACCCACATATTTTCAAAGCGCGAGGAAATCAGCAGCATAAACGACAGTACCGGCATGGATGTGAGAAAAGAGTATCCGGCAAAGCGTACCAGCGTACCCATCTCAAACGCTCCGTCCGGCAAGTCCGTCATTCCGATCTGTGCAAGTGCCAGGTTTTGCAGCACGATAGCAACCAAAAACATGACCGTCAGAATCAGAAATTTGCACAGATACATGGCCGGGACGCTGATGGGAAGCATATACATCTTCTTTACGGCACTTCCCTTAAATTCCATGTTGTAGATCATGCAGGTAGCAACCACGATACCGAACAGATTCAGCACCATAATCATGCCGTAGAGCTGGGTCAACAAGACATCCATCGGGGCCAGCGGCAAATTCAGAAGTGTGTCTTTCCGCACAATGAAATTGACAAATGCGTAGGCGGCTCCCAAGACACCAACGGCCAGCAGCACGGGAATCACGCCGGTTCGCTTTCCTTTCCGAAGTTCGATTGCCAGCGTTTTCATAATTTTGCCCTCTGCTTTCTGTCCATGTTATCTTTCTCAACCATAGAAAGAAACACATCTTCCAGATTGTCCGCAGCGAATCCGGATTGCAGGGCGTATTGACGCAGATCATTCATGCTTCCCTCAAACAGCAGCCGCCCGTGGTTGAGAATCCCAATGTCATCTGCAATCAATTCGATTTCAGACAGCATATGGGACGAGATCAGCACCGTGCAGTCGTAAAGGCTGGGCAAGGATTTTACCAGATTGCGGATTTCGTGGATACCAGACGGGTCAAGACCGTTTGTGGGTTCGTCCAGAATCAGAATCGGCGGACGCCCCAAGAGCGCCCCGGCAAGGCCCAAGCGTTGCTTCATTCCCAGCGAATACTGTTTTGCCAGCCGGTCGCCAAACTCGGTCAGCCCTACCAGTTCCAGAGCATCTTCCACATCAGCTTTCGGCAGTCCCAAAATGCGGCGGATAATGTCAAGATTTTCCCGCCCGGTGAGATTTGCGTAGAAAGATGGCTCTTCGATGAAAGAGCCGATCTCTTTGAGAATGGCAATCCGATCCTGCGGAAACTGTTTCCCATCAATAGTAAAGCTGCCTTTTGTGGGAACGGTCAACCCCAACAGCATTTTCATGGTAGTGGATTTGCCTGCCCCGTTCGGGCCAAGAAAACCATAAATGCTGCCCTTGCGAATATGAAGCGAAACATGATTGACCGAAGTGAAGTTCTTATATTTCTTGGTCAAATGTTCCGTTGTAATGATATAGTCCATAGAAACATCTCCTTTCGATGCTTCTATGGTACAACTTCAACCTGACATCTACATTCTCCCGTCCTTACTTTTACCTTACTTTTTGAGGATGCCCTCCGCAGACTTGAAATCCTATGTTATAATACTTTCGGGAGGTGACGCTATGGACAACTCTTTTCTGCATCGGAAGAAGCTCTTGCTTGTAGACGATGAGCCAGATTTGCTGAAAATGGTATCCGATATTTTAAGCGATGCTGGTTTTGAAACGGTACTTACTGCCGCAACGGTAAAAGAGGCTATAATAACGGCAGAAAAAGAAAAACCCGACTTGATGGTTTTGGATGTCATGCTGCCAGATGGGGACGGCTTTTCCCTGATGAAGCAGCTCCGCACTTTTACAAATGTGCCAATCATCTTTCTGACCGCAAAAGACGAAGCAGCAGACAAGTTGGCCGGTCTTGGCCTTGGAGCAGACGATTATATTTCAAAGCCGTTTATGCCGCAGGAGCTATTACTGCGTGTCTATGCGGTTTTGCGCCGAACTTATAAAGAGGACAGCCCGCGGGTTTTCCTGGATGGATGTACGATTGATTTTAGCCGGGCAGAGGTCAACAAGGGCGGCGAGATTATCCCCCTGACCGCAAAAGAGCATACCCTGCTGGAAACGCTGGCCCGCAACGAGGGAAAGATCGTTACGGTTGACGCTCTTTGCGAAGCATTATGGGGCGACAATCCTTTCGGCTATGAAAATAGCCTGAATGCCCATGTACGGCGGATTCGGGAAAAAATTGAAGCCGATCCCTCAAAGCCCGTTTCCCTGATTACGATCAAGGGGCTGGGTTATAAACTGATTACAAGGAAGTGACGCCATGAAATCTTTTGGAACCTATATTTCAAAGCACTTGGCGTCTTTCGCTGCGTTTCTTTTGATCCTGGTAATTGTCAATGTCGTTCTGTATGGCGTGACTTTCTATCACACAGTTTCAGAGGATTACGGAGAAGCGTCCCCGCGCGCCATGCTTGAGCTGACCTCTACTGAGGCTACCACAGAAGGTTTGCCCGATTACGCAGAGCAGAAATTGCGCCAGTACAATATCTGGGCCATGTATCTAACGTCAACGGGCGAATGCTTCTGGCGGCTCGATGTGCCACAAGAAGTGCCGCAACATTACAGCATTCAAGAGGTAGCTTTATTTTCCAAAGGCTATCTGGAGGATTATCCTGTTTTTGTCTGGAGTACAGAGGATGGATTGTTAGTTCTAGGGTATCCAAAGAATAGCTATATGAAGCTCACCAGCAACTACTATTCCATGGAGACTATTCAGAAAATTCCCCTCTATGTGATAGGAATGTTGGGCATGGATGTGCTGTGCCTGTTTTTGGCCTACTATTTTTCAAAACGCAGGATCATCCAGAACACGGAACCGATTGTAGATGCCATTGAAACATTGGCCGATGGCAAACCCGTTTCTCTCCATATTGATAGAGAGTTATCCGAAATTGCGAACAGCGTAAATAAAGCCTCTCTGATATTAAGCAGGCAAAACGAAGCCAGAGCCAACTGGATCAGCGGGGTCTCTCATGACATCCGAACTCCGCTTTCTATGATTATGGGCTATGCAGACCGGATTGCCGCAGACAAAACAGCCAGTGAGGGGGTAAAAGAGCAGGCTGTGATCGTGCAAAAGCAAAGCGCCAAAATCAAAGAACTCGTGCAGGATTTGAATTTAGTATCGCAGTTGGAATATGAGATGCAGCCGCTTCATAAAGAGATGGTTCGCTTATCCAAACTACTGCGATCCTATGTAGCAGACCTGTTGAATACAGGAATTTCCGATAGCTACAACATCGGAATTAAGATCACTCCTGACGCCGAAAATGCTGTGTTGGAATGTGATGCCAGATTGATTTCGCGAGCCGTAAACAACCTTGTCCAGAACAGCATGAAACATAACCCACAGGGCTGTGAAGTCTGCATTTCTCTTACAGCATCGCAAAACCATCTTATCTTGGCGGTTACGGATAACGGAATGGGTCTGCCTGCTGAAAAGCTGCAAGAGCTGGAAGAAAAACCGCATTATATGGAAAGCACAGATGAACGGCTTGATTTAAGACATGGGCTTGGATTGCTGATTGTCCAACAAGTCGCCATAGCTCATAACGGCAATTTCAAACTTACTAATGTTTTCCCGAAAGGGTGTGAAGCTGCTTTAATATTCCCGTATATTGGATAAACAGGCAAGTACAAATCTATAAGAAAACGCCAGATTTCCGTGAGGGAAAACTGGCGCGCCAAGAACAGCCATTATTATACTGAATTACATGGAACGATAATGCCGATGCAATGTTATACTTGCCCGGAGGAGGAGCAATGCTTTTTTTAACTGATGTAGATCATGTGAGCTTTGAAAAAGCAAACGAGACACGGCAAAATAACCTCCAATCGGCTACCGTGTCCCTGCAAGTCGTCATAGGTTTGTGCAAACGCAAAGAAACGGCGGCTCTGAAAATCAAAGCCGCCGTTTCAAATGGGCGTGTCAAATTGTCTGCTCTACGACGGCTTTTTTTCTTTTGCCGTCGTCCGGCAGAGTATTATTCAATATTTAATTCAATGTTTCCAGTGAAATTCTCACATTCAATGCCGATATAATTTCCACCATCAGGAAGTGTAATTGTGTCACTATAAGTTCCGGTTGCTTCAATCAACGTGACTGCTTCATCAGATCCAGAAATCCAAAATACTTTTGCAGTACCTTCCGTAATCTCCAAGGTGCAATCAATGGACAGCTCCTTACCGGCTTCTCTCTTTATGGAAGTTCCTCCGAACAAATACTCTGTACCTGAAAAGTTCGCATAATCAGCCGTATAAGTCCCTGTATAATCATCATTTCCTTTTTCTTTTTCCCCTTGCAGTGACGATTTCCCTGTCAGTTCTATGGAGCCCGCAGACTGAACAATGTTATTGTAATGATTGAGAATTTCATCTTTTGAACAGCCAGCAAGCATAAAACTTCCCACAAGGACGAATGTTAATGCTAAAACTATTTTCTTCATAAAATCATCACCAGCCTTTCTTTGGAGCTACCTTTTTGGCCTTTTTCTTTGTTTGGGTTGCTTCTCGTTCTTTCATGCACAAAATCAAGATGGCAGAAATAACGACAGCAAGCGCAAGACTGCAAGAACAGGTTCCGATATTCCAGTTGACTGCGGTATCATAGCTACGGTAGCCTACCATTCCAAGACTTGCGGTAATCGGATAAAGATTTGCTAATGTCATATTTCCCGCGGCAAACATCCCTCCATATCCATAGACAAAAGCAATGATTACACCGACTAAAAAGCTGCCTGCCCTCCGACAAGTAAGAGCGATAATCGGCAGAACCGCAAGATATAAAAAGAAATTAACCGCAGTAATCTGCAAGGCTGCTTTTAGAGCTAAGGAAATCTCAAAGCCGGGAAATCCCACAATCATTTCTGCTATGATTGTAAACAGACTGCATATCAGCCCAAAAATAATAGACAATACGCCGCACACAATCAATTTTCCGGTCAACAGTTTCTTAAAAGAGATCGGCACAGTCAGAATATTTTTCAATGTGTCATCCGTCTGCTCACGAGAAATCATATATCCAGCAATTAGGCTGATACACATCGGAAAAATCATGGACATATTGTTTTTGATGACCTGTTCTGTAAGATAGGCAAAATCCCAAACGGAACCATCATTCGCCATAGAGGTAAACAAGGTCAGCAGGACTGATAGGAGCATGAGTGCAACGCCCGCCCAAAGGATATGATACCTTTTCAATTTATAAAATTCTGTTTTTACAATGCGAACCATGTTTATTCCCCCCTCCGCTTATATAGTCTGTCAATCAGTAAGAACGAAACGAATGCCATAATCCCAAGAATGAATACAACTTGAAATGTTGAGGGAATTAGCACTGTCATTTGCTCCAAGTCCATTTTTATTCCATGAGCCGCCATATCTCCCGCACTCCAAAATGTAGTCAGTGGCGTGGGCAGAAGCCATAACATAGTTTTAGGCAGTGTGTCAAACAATGCCGTAGCACTCATGTTCAGAACGCTGTAAAAGACACACAACAAAATGGAAAAAACATAGGTCTTACTGAAAAAGACAACAAGGACAATCAACGGGAGTGTTCCTTCCGTAATGAAGATCCCCGTTTCAACCGCCAAAAACAGCTTATAACCAATTCCATAAACTTCTAATGTTCCAATTCCGCAAAGAATTGTTGCAATGGTAGAAGCCACGCAAAAAACAATTCCAAAGATAAAAAGGACAATAATCTTTGCAAGTACCATTTGCGTGCTGGTTACGGGAATTGTACGCAGATTTTTGAATGTATCGTTGTCGCGTTCCATAAAAAACAGAATAGCGGCAATCACTCCGATAATGCAGGGCAGTAAAAACTGGATACCATATCCCAACACCATGTTAAATAGTCCATCGAAAGCATCTGCCCGATCCGTATATCGCTCCATCATAGAGGGCGTTGTCATCAGATAAGTCAGCGGGATTGGAAACAGGAACGCAGCCAAAATAATCAGCGGAATAAATTTCTTCCGTTTCAATTTCAAAAATTCGCATTTGATTAGTTTAAGCAATTCCTTCGCCCCCTGCCACACGCTTGAAGTAATCTTCAAGACTTTCTTCACAGGTATGTGCTTCTGATACCTCCAATCCGTTTTCTACAAAAGCAGTTACAATTTTCCCCACGGGTAGCTCCATATTGTGTAGACGCAGATTGTGGTCGTCTTGTATGGAAAAATGGGTTTCATGGAAATTGCGTTCCAAAATTCTTGCCGCCTGTGCAGTATCAGAGAGCGTAAACCGGATATGTTTACTGCTTTTTTGCTCCAACTCAGCAAGGCTTTCTTCTTCCAGCAATGCGCCGTGGTCAATAATTCCAATATCGTCAGCCAGCAAGGAAATCTCCGAAAGAATGTGACTGGAGATTAAAATGGTTTTTCCTCTTGTGTCGCAAAGCTCACGGATAAAGGATCGCACTTCTGCAATACCGATGGGATCGAGACCGTTGATTGGCTCATCCAAAATCAAAAGCTCCGGATCGTGCATGACTGCAAGGGCAATCGCCAACCGCTGCTTCATGCCAAGAGAGTATTGCGAAAACAGCTTTTTATCCTTGTAAGGTAGCCCGACCAAATCCAGAGCGTCTTTGATGGCATGATTGTTTGGTACTCCACGCAGGGTAGCAAAGATACGCAGGTTCTCCGTACCGGTCAGATTGGGATAAAAACCGGGGGACTCAATCAGGCTTCCGATACGGGGCAACAGCTTCTTTTCATTCCCTTGCAAAGACTTTCCCCAGATTTTGACCTCCCCGGAAGTCGGCTTCGTTAAGCCCAACAGCATTTTCATAGTTGTGGTTTTTCCGGCTCCGTTTCTACCCAACAGACCATAAATTCTCCCACGCTTGACATGGATATTTAAGTCAGCCACACTCTTTTGTGAGCCGTATTGCTTTGTCAGATTTTTTGTTTCAATGATATAATTTGTATCCATATTCAAAACCTCCTGTTCTGTAAGGTATTCTATCATGCCAACCTTGCATTAACCTTGCCGCAACCTTGCATTAACCTTGCAATTTGAAATTCGGCTAAAATGACAAAGGCTCCCGCCATAAAGACGGGAACCCGCTTAACTCTCCAAAGGAAAAAGCAACATAAATTCAGTTCCTTTTCCCGGCAAACTTTCAACTGTTATACTCCCACCCATCTTTTCTACAAGCTGATGGACAATAGAAAGACCAAGACCGCTTCCTTTTTCAGACCGTCCTTTGTCACACTTATAGAGCCGTTCAAAAATGTGTTTCAAATCTTCCTTCTCAATTCCCACTCCATTATCCGCCAGCAACAGCTCCATACTGTTTTCCTTCTTCGACAGGGAAATTTTAATTTTGTCTGCATGGCTATGAGCGATTACATTTTGAATAAGGTTATTGATGATCCTCATATAGCTATCCATATCTAATCTTACCCGGACAGGCTGTTCAGGAATATCAATGTCATAATTAACCTGTTTATCCTCAAAAATCGGTATCCAGTCGATCAGAATATTTCTTGTCAGCTCTGCGACCTCAACGCTCTGGATCTCCAAAGCAAACTCGTTGGAATTTAACTTGAACCAGTCAAAAAGTACATCAATGTATTCTTTCAGATCATGAGCTTTCCGACGGGCGGTTTCAATATAATCATCCCGGTCTTTTCCTGTGACCAGTCCTTTGTGTGCAGCGTCAAGATACCCAAGCAGAGTAGTAAGGGGCGTTCGCACGTCATGGGAAAGGCTCGTCATAAGCTGGCGGTTGGTTTCTTCTGTCTGCCGTACAGTTGAAAGTCTGCTTTCATAGGCCACAACGATCTCATTAATTTCATAGGCAAGAGGTACTGTCAGTTCATTTGTTGCAGATAGAATACGCCGGTTGCCATTTCCGTTTTTCACATCAACCAGCACATCGGTCATTTCTGCTATTTGTTTTTTTACACGCCGAACGAGAACGATGGCAGTCAATACAGCCCCAACAGCAATCACAATGGACAAGAATACGATAATTTCCATGCTGACTACACCTCCTTATTAAACCGGTAGCCAATCCCTTTGACCGTTTGTATATACTTTGGACTTGAAGGATTGACTTCTAATTTTTTACGAAGTCGGCTGATAATCGCCATAATGTTACTGTCATCATAGAAATATTCTTCGCCCCATACTTCCTCATAAATCTGCTGTTTGGTCAAAATTTTCCCTTGATGTTTTGAACAGTACAGGAGCAAATCAAATTCCTTTGGGGGCAGTTCAAAAGTGCCGTTTGATGTAGTAACAGAACGATTTTCAAGGTCAATCTGCAATCCGTCAAAATTTAGCTTTTGTATGGCTCCAGCTTGCTGATTAAAGCGAGTGTAGCGGCGAATAAGAGACGCAATACGGGCAATCAGTTCATCCATATCAAACGGTTTTGTAAGATAATCGTCCGCTCCGGCCCGTAAGCCCCGTACTTTAGAAATGCTGTCATTTTTAGATGTGAACATCAAAATCGGCAGACTGTTCTCTTTGCGGATTTCTTCCAGCGTTTCAAAGCCATCCATACCAGGCATCATCACATCCAGCACCACAAGCTGATACTCCTGCTCTCTTAATTTTTGTAAGCCCTCTTTTCCGGTATTACAAAAATCAGCTTCTATGTTTTCTGCTTGTACGCTACGTTTAATCAAAGCGCACAGTTCTCTGTCATCATCTATAATCAGGATTTTATTCATGGTGCAACCCCTTCCCTTGTTTTGTCCTTCCGTCAATCGGCTTTTCTGCGTTCTTTGGGATCAGCCAAACACCGGCCATTTTCACAGCGCCGGGGATACGCCCACCAGCACAATAATAATTTACCCTACGAGGTGTCACGCCCCATTTTTCGGCGGCCTCTTTTAGTGTCATATAATCCATTATGCACCTCCACAGAGTACATTATAGTTCTTTGTCTCGAACAATACAAGTTTATCTGTTCCAACGCAAGCGTTTCTTTGTTGTATAGTTCTTCAGGTGTTTTTGCGTAGATAGCTACGAGCTTACCATTCGCGTCTTTGATTCTGGTCCTATAATATAGGACACCTCTTTTCATAACTGTGCCATATGTACTGATGAAGAAGGAAAACTTGTCCTTCTTATTAACACTGACAAAAAAGGCAAAAAACAGGCGCATCAAATGAAATTTTATCAAAAATATTTTACAAGCTGCTTTAATCCACGGCGGATACTGTCTCGGACACGGCTTTTCTACTTCGGCAATTTCATTTACCTTCATTCCCAGATAGTATCGGGCATAAATTCGCTTTGCCTGTTTCTCTGGCAGTTTCATCACAGCGGCATAGACCTACTCCTGAAACTGTTTTTCCTCCAGAAGCATCTCCGGTGTTTGCGGCTTCAACAGCACCGCATTTTCAATGCCATTCTCGCAATCCAGAGAATACTGTGCTTTATAACGATACATCTTTCGCTCATACGCAGCCTCCGCACGTTCAGCTGCCCGAATAGTCTCCATTACTTCCTCTGTCACATCTACAAAAAAGTCTGTTGTATAAACATCAGGATAAAGTTCCCGAAGGTTAATTTTCTTCATTATGTACCTCCATTTCGATTCACGGGTGATTGACGGGTGAATCGAATGGAGGCGGAGACCGACACCGGCAGACAACCGGGTCATCTCCGAAAAAATGGCAACAAAAAACGCCAGATTTCCATGAGGGAAAACTGGCGCGCCAAGAACAGCCATTATTATACTGAATCACATGGAACGATAATGCCGATGCAATGTTATACTTGCCCGGAGGAGGAGCAATGCTTTTTTTAACTGATGTAGATCATGTGAGCTTTGAAAAAGTAAAAGGGGCACGGCAAAATAACCTCCAATCGGCTACCGTGTCCCTGCAAGTCGTCATAGGTTTGTACAAACGCAAAGAAACGGCGGCTCTGAAATCAAAGCCGCCGTTTCATAAGGCGCGTGAAAATATGTCTGCTGTACGACGGCTTTTTTTCTTTTGCCGTCGTCCGGCAGATTAACATATGAAACTATAATTCATTGATGGTTGCAGTAATTGGCATATTGCGAATTCTCTTTGCAGGAGCATAAACAGACACAATAGCAGATATGAAGATAAAGGCAACGACAATTCCAAACCACAGGATAGGAAATCTCCACTCAATTCCAAAATAATGTGTAATTAGACGATTATATAAAAATCGACTAAGCGGGAGTCCAATGCCACATCCAACTATCAAACCAGAAATTGCATAGGTGTACGCTTCCGCAGAAATCATTCGTTTAAGCTGCCTATTATCCATACCAACAGCTCGCATTGCACCATACTGCTTAATTCGTGCAGATACACTCATAGAGATACTATTGACGATATTAAACAGCGAAATAACTCCGATAATAGCTAAGAAGCCATAACAAACAATTCGTGCAGCCCAATATGTAGCATTATTTTGTTTATTGCCTTCACGCTGATCTGTAATGATAATATCATCGTTTTCAAGACTTCTAATTTCTGCTATTGTTTCTTCAGTAGCGTTTGAATCTAACTGAATTCCAATAAGCCCATACTTTGTATCGCCCATGATACGGTCAAATGTTTCCTGTGAGCAAATAATAATCAAATCATCTCCGAATAACCCTTGTGATAGAGCGCAAGTAATCTCAACTTCTTCGCCTGCAAACTGGATGGTATCACCGATGTGCAAGGAATTGTTTCTATTAAATACGGTTGCCACTTTGTTACTGTTCCCGTAAACTGTATCTAATGATCCCTGAGCAATACTACCTTTTGAGTAATCTAGAAGTGTATCATCATAAGAAACAATATTGATATGGTCTATTCCTGCTCTTGAAGATGTTGCAGGAATGTTTTCTACATAGCTACTTCCATAAGCATTTGCAACCCCATCTATTTTTTTGATTTCATCGACCAGGCTGCGCTCAATATCCATTTTATTTGCATAACTGGATAATGCTATATCGGCTGATGTGACACTCAACGATGGAACAAGTTGCTTTGCAAAATCTAAAATTACAGAAAAAGAAAAAACCAGCATAATAGTCAGTGCAAAGGAAACCGTCATCAGAAACCAGTTTTTCTTTTTTTCAACCGCATGATGTATGCCAAGTGAATTATCAATTTTTCCTAAGCTAAACTTGATAGCGTGTTTAACAGAAGATTTATTATCTACATTGCCAGAAACCGCAGATATGGGTGAAACTTTAGCAGCCCGCTTTGCTGGGGATTGTGCTGCTAAAAATACTGTTACCACTCCAACAACTACACCACTGATAAGTCCAACAGGGCTGATCTGAAAGACTGGCGTTGTAGAAAATTCTCCACCAATTCCATAATGAAGTGTGGCACAAATAATCCAACTAATTATTGTTCCAAAAACCACTCCAATAGGTACCGCGGTTTTACACCAGTTCAATGCCTCCAAACGGACAAAGCGGATAATTTGTTGACGACTTGCACCAATGCAACGCAACATTCCAAAAAATTGAGTTCGTTGCGCAATGATGCTATTCATACTGCCAGAAATCATCAATATTCCTGCCAACAACACTAAAACAAATAGAATTGCTGCCAATCCGTACATACTCTGCATCGCTGTATTGTTGCTTTGCCCAGCCATGCCCATAACGCCGGTATTTTCAGAAATACTCCCATCGGATAATTGGTACTGTGTCTGTAGTTCTGTTATTGCATTTGCCGCTTTCGCTGCACTTTCAAACTGCACATAATAAGTCAACTCATTGTTTGTTACTCCGTTTTGTGCCATAACAGAAGTAAATGCACTTTGTGTCAGATAAGAGCCTATCAAATAAGTCTGATTGTTATAATAGCTTTCATCATCTGTGCCAAAGCCAGAGATTGTAAATGTCCGATCTCCAGCAGGGGTATGTAAGGTTACACTATCCCCAAGCTGTACTCCTAAAGCAGTTACAGAATTAGGTGTAAGCATAACTTCCTCATCATTTGCCGGAAATGTTCCTTCTACAATTCCATTTGAAATCTGAGTAATATAGACTTCATCGGTGCCATACAAAACAGTTCGTTTTTCGTTGACTCGGTACGGTTGTTCTCCTTCAAAATTAAATTGAGAAGCTACACCAACTGCTGTAACATCTGAACGATTACTGATTTCATCCGCATTGTTCTGTGAAATATTTTTTATTGCAATGTGCCAGTTTCCATGGTTACTTATCATAAAATCGCTTTCTGTTCGTATCATCATGTCAGCAACACTGAAAATAGCTGTGACAAGAAACACCGAAATGATAATACACAAGACAGTCATACGATTTTGCCGCTTGCGCACCTTTGCGGAGATGGGAATGAGACTAAGATAGCTTTTCATTCACGGCACCTCCCAAAATCAGTCAAAGTGCCATCTGATACCTGTAATACCCGGTCTGCCGTTTGCGCAATACTGCGGTTGTGGGTAATCATAATGATGGTCTGCTCGTATTTTTTCGATGTTTCTTTGAGCAATGCTATGACCTCACTGCTGTTTTGTGAGTCCAAATTTCCTGTTGGCTCGTCTGCCAGAATCAGAGAAGGACGGGTAATCAATGCGCGGCCAATCGCCACTCTCTGCTGTTGACCGCCGGAAAGCTGACTGGGTAAATGATTACGACGATCTTTCAAATTCAAAACCGTCAGCAGTTCCTCCAAATATCTCTTGTCCGGCTTTTGATAATCCAGCAACAGCGGAAAAATCATATTTTGTTCCACCGTCAACTCCGGGATAAGGTTAAACGCCTGAAAGATAAAGCCGATATTCCTGCGGCGAAATACCGTCAGTTTTCGGTCATTCATGGAAAAAATGTCCTTACCATCAATCAGCACCTTTCCCGAAGTTGGCATATCCAGCGCACCGATCATATTCAGCAGTGTGCTTTTACCCGAACCAGATTCTCCGACGATTGCCACATATTCTCCCTTAGGAACAGAAAAGCTAACATTCCTAAGCGCTTTTACAGCAGTTTCACCGCTGCCATAGGTCTTACAAATATTCTTGACCTCTAATAAATTCATAGTGCAAACACCTCTTTCTTATGTTCTTGCGATGTAGACAGGTAAACTTCATTTCCTGTCTACGATTGAAAGAATAGCACCCTAATATTACTGTAGCCCTACAACCAGCCTACAATTTTGTAGGAATTGGGAAGTTCATTATAAAACTCGTTCCAATTCCTAATTCACTTTCCACTTCTATTAGGCCCCCATGAGCTTCGATAATCGCTTTTGCCAACGGCAGGCCAAGCCCGATCCCCTGTGTATCCTTTGAAAAACGGCTGCGATAAAACCGCTTGAAGATGTGATGTATATCCTCTGGGTGGATGCCGCATCCATTATCCGTTATCACAATTTGGACACCAGACGGCAACTCCTTCCACGCAACACGAATTGTTGCACCACTTTCTGTATGGTCAAACGCATTTTTCACAATATTGTCGATTGCCTCATTCAACCAATCACGATCACAAAAAAGAGAAAGATGATCCGAGCCAGACAGAATGATTTCTTTCTTTTCCTGTCTGGCTCTATATGCAAAATGCAGTTCAATATCCCGCATCATATCTGCAACATTTTCTGCGTTCTTTTCCAAGACAATGGCTCCGGCATCCAATCTTGTAATCTTGAGCAGACTTTGCACCAGTGTTTCGATACGGTCAAGTTCCTGCTCAGACAAACCCGCAAATTCTTTCACGGAGGACACTTCTATATCCTCGTCTTGAAGGAGTCCGTTATAAATATTGAGTGCTGCCAGCGGTGTTTTCAGTTGGTGTGAAATGTCGGAGATTGTATTTTTCAAAAACTCTTTCTCTCGTAACTCGTTATCTGCATGGGCATTTAACACTGCCGCTAAAGAATTGATGGAATGAAACAGTCGGTACAATTCGCCCTCATTGTCACATTCAATACGGGCATTGCGATCACCATCAAGATACGCATTGATTTGTAATATCGCCTGCTCCATGATCTGATTTTGCCGATTAAAATATACAAAGCAGACTGCCCATACAGCACCACCAGCCAATAGAAAAAGGATTAGCAATAACAGAGAAAGCCGGCGATATGATAGCCATAGAAAAACCTCGGCTAAGAGAAATGTAACCCCAAAAACCAGTGAAAGCGAATGAAATAGATTTTTGATTTCTTTATTTGCCAGTATCTTCATTCTGCACCTCACCCGATAATATTCCATTTATATCCCATACCTCGAACAGTCAGGAGCATTTGTGGTTCACTTGGATTATCCTCGATCTTCATACGAAGCCGACGCATATAGACCGTAAGGGTACTACTGTCGATATAATTCCCGTCGCAATCCCATAGCTTATCTAAAATTTGTCCCTTTGTCAGCACCATGCTTGGGTTTCTCATAAACAAGCACAGTAGCTTGTATTCCGCGGCAGTCAAATCCAACAGCTCCCCATTTTTGAAAACCTGTCCTTGCAGCAAAAGAACTTTGATGCCATTCGACTGCAATTCTGTGTCTGCTGCTTGAAAAGAATTTGCACGTCGAAGTAAGGCGTTAATCCTTGAAACGAGAACCCCCAGTTTGAACGGTTTTGTGATATAGTCATCACCTCCAATATCCAGCCCCATAATAATACTTGTTTCCTCATCCGAAGCCGTCAGAAAAATAATTGGCACCTTTGATTTAAGTCGAACTCTTTTGCAAAATTCAAAGCCAGACCCATCTGGCAGAGATACGTCCAACACCAACAAATCATATTTTCCGTCTGTCCACAATTCCTCCGCTTCTTTGAGCGTTCTGGCGATATTTAATTCAAATCCCTGCTTTTTGAAAGCAAAAGAAAGCCCGTTAATCAGGCTTAGATCATCTTCAAGAAGTAATATATTACTCATACTTTTTTACCTTTCCTTGTTTTGTTCGACCATCAATCGGCTTTTCCGCATCCTTTGGAATTAGCCAGATAGTTGCCATCTTTACAGCTCCAGATATGCGCCCGGCGGCACAATAGTAATTTACTCTACGAGGTGTCACGCCCCATTTTTCGGCGGCCTCTTTTAGTGTCATATAATCCATTCTGCACCTCCACAGCGTACATTATAGTTCTTTGCCTCGAACAATACAAGCTTATCACCAATCGCAGCTTTATAAAATTGGCATAATCGTACAGTTTTTCAGGCATAATAAGGTCATTCCATCACATAAACCGGAACGATACAATATTATTGAGGTGAACGATTATGCCGATTGATGATTTAACTGCTTTAGGGCAAAAAATGCGGGAAGCCCGAAAGAATAAAGAACTGACACAACAGGAGCTTGCGGATCTGAGCCATGTTTCTGTAAAGCAAATCGCCAATATCGAAAAGGGGAAAATGAATCCTTCTTATTTAATTTTAAGAGCATTGGCAAAGGTCCTGCACATCTCTTTAGATACACTTATAAGTCCAGATGTTTCTCTGGAGGATGAGGGTGTCAATCAGATGAAAATGCTTTATTCCAGCTGTCCACCAGAAATGCGTGACACCCTGCTGCATCACACCCAGGAAACGGTGAAAGAACTGACAGAGTTGTCCGAAAAATTTGAAACGAATTGAGCCAGTGAGTGAAATTTAACGATTCTCTCACTGGTTCTTTTCAATTTCGGAGAAAAGAGGCAAGCAATGCCTGTGTTAATACACACAGGCCCGCAGAGAAGAAAATCCCTCCGTGATTTTCCTCTCCGCTTGCTTGTTGAGGGCAGCGTCCCCAAGCCCCTTTGAACACAGAATTTCATTCTGTGGCTGCGCGGTATCCGTTCCATGCGACGAAACCCTGTGATTGCTGACCTGTTCCACCGCATGAAGTACATGGAACGCCGTGGAAGTGGCCTACGCAAAATCGTCAGTGAAACTGAAAAGCTGCCTGGATACACAGAGGCATATAAGCCCGAATTTTCCTCAACAGCGACAGATTTCAGAGTTATTTTGAAAAATGTAAACTACAACTTAGAGGGTGATACCCACCAAGTTACCCACCAAGTTACCCACCAAGATATTGAACTATCAACGATGTCCAAACAGATTTTGGCTTTTTGCACAACACCAAAATCCAAGAAAGAGCTTGCAGTATTTTGCGGCTTCAAAGATTTAAGAAACTTCACTTTGAAGCATATCAATCCGCTTTTAGAATCCGGGCAATTAGAAATGACTATTCCCGATAAACCTAAAAGTCGCAATCAAAAATATATTACAGTTCGTTCCGAATAAACAGAGAAGCAGGGCATTGGGTCTCATCTCCCATTGTCCTGCTTCTTTTTCATTCCAAATTATATTCACATCATTTACCCATACGCCCAATCCTGGATCGCAAATTTCAAACTCTGCACCTTGCCCAGCAGCCAGATCGTAGCCAGCGGCAGTCCCATCGGGCTAATCAAAAATGCCATAACCAGCAAAATTGCACCATTCTGCGGGGAATAGGTAATCAGCACAGCCACGCCAAGCAGAGCAATTACCGTGCTGAGCAGACCAAGCACCAGACCGGATATGTAGATCAGCCCCATGCAGAGCCAGACAAAAAGCGTCAACACCCAAATGACCGGTGCAGTTACAATCATCAGCAAACATTTCAAAACCAAGCTGATTGTCAGGCTTCCTTGTGGGTCCCCGTCGATTAAAAGCACTTTCTTTCCGGCCTGTGCCAGACCTATTCCCAAGTTCGCACAGGTTGTTGTTTTGCCAACGCTTCTCCGCTCCCGCTCCGGTCGGTGCTGAACATGTGCCACTGGCACATAGCACCCTTTCTGGTTGTCCTATTTCCACTAAGGCCGTTTTTTGACCCCATTTTTGCCGGTTGTCCTATATTTAACCTAAAAATTGAGTGAAAACGGCTCTCGTTTGGTCAAATGAGGTCAAACTATATCAGCCCGTTTAGGTATAAGAAAACCCCGGAAAACCTTGATTTTCCGGGGTTTTTGAACCATTTTGATATAGTCTGAGCAGTCGATTATCGCTTGCTGAACTGCGGAGCGCGACGAGCTGCTTTGAGACCGTATTTCTTACGTTCTTTCATACGTGGGTCACGAGTTAAGAATCCAGCAGCTTTCAGAACTGGTCTGTAGTCGTTGTCTGCCTGAAGAAGGGCTCTTGCAACACCATGTCTGATGGCACCAGCCTGTCCTGTGTATCCACCGCCATGAACGTTAACTAATACGTCAAATTTGCCTTCTGTTTCTGTTGCAGCTAAAGGCTGACGAACGATAACTTTCAGTGTATCTAATCCAAAATATTCATCGATATCTCTTTTATTGATTGTGATCTTACCGGTTCCAGGTACAAGATAAACTCTTGCGATTGATTTTTTTCTTCTTCCTGTTCCGTAGAATTTTGCGCTAGCCAATGTTTTCTACCTCCTAATTAAAATGTTAAAGCTTCTGGTTTCTGAGCTTCATGTTTGTGTTCCGGTCCTGCATATACGAAAAGTTTTGTGTACATGCTTCTTCCTAAAGGTCCTTTTGGAAGCATACCTTTAACTGCGAGCTCGATAACTCTCTCAGGTTTCTTTGCTAACATTTCTTTTAATGTGGTTTCTCTCATTCCACCTACATAATCGGAGTGATTGTAGTAGATTTTCTGCTCTAATTTCTTACCTGTAACTTTGATCTTGTCAGCGTTTACGATGATTACATAATCACCTGTGTCTACGTGTGGTGTAAACTGTGGTTTATTTTTTCCTCTTAAAACGCTTGCTACTCCGGATGCCAGACGGCCAAGAGTACATCCATCAGCGTCAACTACATACCATTTTCTTTCGATTTTATCTGGATTAGCCATATAAGTCTGCATGGTTTTACCTCCTGTTATTTATCAACGATAGTTTAATTAACCGCGGAATTTCCCGCGAATATAAGTTATTGGAAACGCCGGTGCTAAAAATGCGGAAATGTCCGAAACCGCTGATAAATACTTTCGCCTGGGCTATTTGGCTTAAGCATCTCGCACTACGTCACATTTGGTTATTATATTATAAGGGTTCTGTTCTGTCAATAGGTTTTGTGTCGTTTTTTCAACTTTTTTCGTTACTCCCCCGTTTTTTGTTTTCAGTAAAAAAAACTGTTGATCAGTTATCCCACCGGCAATTATCGAAACGGATGATTTTCTCCTCCTGACTATCAATCAAAAAATTCAATCCCCATCAGTGTCAGTCCCTGTGCCGGAGCAGTTGGGCCTGCCATTTCGCGGTTGCAGGCTTCCAGAATTGTCTTTACTCTCTCAGGCGGATACTGTCCGTTTCCTACTTCGATCAGAGTTCCGGAGATGATTCGTACCATGTTGTAGAGGAATCCTGTTCCTGTTACACGTATGGTTACGATATCTCCGTCACGCCATACATCAATTCCTGTCACTGTACGGATAGTTGTTTTTACCTGCGCTTTTGCACCGCAGAAAGAAGCAAAATCATGCTGTCCGATCAGGTATGAGGTTGCTGCTTTCATCTTATCTACATCCAGTTTGTAGTGGTAGAAATAGGTGTATAAGCGCTCTGTCGGAACTGGGAATTTGCGATTCAGGATGCGGTATTCGTATGTTTTCTCGCTGTCGCAGTAACGGGGATGGAAATCCGGTTCTACTTCTTCTGAGAGCTGAATGCGGATATCTTCCGGAAGACGCTGGTTCAGTGCATAAGAAATCTTTTCTCCGGGAATGCGTGTGTTGGTGTCAAATACTGCCACATTTCCCATGGCATGAACCCCTGCGTCTGTACGGCTTGCACCGATCGTTTCTATCTTCTCGCCAAGAAGCTCGGACAGTGTTTCATTTAAAACCCCCTGCACGGTAATCCCGTTTGGCTGTGTCTGCCAGCCACAGTAGTTGGTGCCGTCATATGCAACTACAAGACCAATTCTTTTCATCTGTTTTCCTCCATAAAAATTGAAAACTTTTGTTATAACAAAATAAACAATATGCTGTAATCCTTTCCTACCGGATTACAGCATATAAAATATCTTTATAAATTATATCAGTACTTTCTCAGATTCCCACAATTCTGAAAACAATGGCGATTCCCAGATAAGCCCACATCACCACATAGGAAATGTAGTCTCTGGACTCATAACGCAATGGCTTCATCTGGGTTCTGTTATCCCCTCCATGATAGCACCTTGCTTCCATGGCCATGGCCAGATCATTTGCTCTTCTGAACGCAGAAATAAACAGCGGAACCAGAAGCGGAATCATATTTTTTGCCTTCTGAATTATATTTCCGGTTTCAAAATCTGCGCCACGTGCAATCTGTGCTTTCATGATCTTATCGGTTTCCTCCATAAGGATTGGGATAAAACGCAGCGCAATAGACATCATCATGGCAATCTCGTGGATTGGCACATGAAGTTTATTTAACGGCCTGAGAAGTCGTTCCAGACCATCTGTAAGTTGATTGGGTGTGGTAGTCAGCGTCATAAGAGAAGAACCGATCACCAGATACGTCAGGCGGATGGCCATTCTTCCGGCCAGCTTCAGGCCCTCCTCTGTCACATGCAGGATTCCCCACTGCCAGAGAACCTTTCCGGGTGTCAGAAATATATTAAATACCACTGTGATCATAAGAAGCATCACGATTGCCTTCAGTCCCTTGAACATAAATTTCACAGGAACTTTGGAAAGAACGATCATCGCTGCCAGAAATATAGTTGCCACTGCATATCCCGGAAATGTATGGAATACAAAGACAGAAATGATAAACACCAGTGTACCCACCAGCTTTGCTCTCGGATCCATTTTGTGCAGAACGGAATCTGCAGGATAATACTGTCCTATTGTAATGTCTCGGATCATACTTCCTGCCCTCCCTCATTCTCTTCTTGTTCTGCAGACTTTTTATCCATTGTTTCCTTCTGAATGCTTAAATCTTCATCAGGCGCATCTGAATGAGACTCTTTCGTCCCATCCTCAGTCAGATCAGCTTCCATCTCACTAATTAAGGTTTCTGCTTTGGCATTTTCTTTTTTCGACTGACTGTCTGAAACAGATTGTTTGTCACCGGACAATTTCCCGGGATTACATTTTCTTAAAACTGCAAGGATATTCTCTTTTGCCTCATCCACCGTTGTAGCAGTTACATCTACATCCAGGCCTTTTTCCTTCAACGCATGCATGATATAAGTAATCTGCGGTGCTGCAAGTCCCATGGCTTCCAGCTCTCTGTAATGAGCAAATACTGCTTTGGGAGCATCGTCATATGCGATTTCTCCGTCATTGACTACGATCAGTCTCTCCGCATATTTTGCAATATCCTCCATGCTGTGGGATACAAGGATAATAGTAATCCCTCTTACTTTATGAAGCTCTGCGATCTGGTCAAGGATATCATCTCGTCCTTTCGGATCCAGACCTGCAGTTGGCTCATCCAGAATAAGAATTTTCGGATTCATTGCCAGTACACCGGCAATAGCAACTCTTTTCTTCTGTCCGCCGGAAAGCTCAAAAGGGGATTTACTAAAATTTTTCTCCTTGAAACCTACGTGCTGCAGTGCTTTCTTTGCTTCTACTTCTGCCTCTTCCCTGGATAATCCCTGATTCATGGGACCAAAGCATACATCAGAAAGCACATCATTCTCAAAAAGCTGATGCTCCGGATACTGAAATACAAGACCAACCTCGCTTCGCAGGGCACGACGATCATATTTCTCTCCCCAGATATCCTCTCCATTATAAGTGATCGTACCGGAAGTTGGACGGATCAGCGCATTGAAATGCTGGATCAGTGTAGATTTCCCACTTCCTGTATGTCCGATAATTCCGATAAACTGTCCGTCCGGAATAGAAAGATTGATATCTTTCAGCGCATGGATCTCATAGGCAGTTCCCGGACTGTAGGTATAAGTTACATTTTTTAATTCTATTGACATAAGGCATTCACCAGCTCCTCTGTAGTCAGTATTCCCTCCGGAACATCCACTCCGGCTTTATGAAGTTCGTGTGCCAGAAGTGTTACCTGCGGCACATCCAGTCTGTATTCTTTCAGAGTTTCCACCTGTGAGAAAATCTCTCTGGGTGTTCCCTGCATCACCACTTCTCCGTTGTCCATAACATACACCTTGTCCGCATGAACAACTTCTTCCATATAGTGGGTGATCAGAATGACTGTCACTCCTTCCCGTCTGTTAAGGTCACTGACTGCCTCAAGAACTTCCTTTCGTCCATTCGGATCCAGCATTGCAGTTGGCTCATCCAAAATGATGCATTTCGGACGCATTGCCATGACACCGGCAATTGCAACTCTCTGCTTCTGTCCGCCGGAAAGTTTATTCGGAGAATGATAACGATAGGATGTCATTCCTGTTTTTTTCAGGCTCTCATCTACACGCTCCCAGATTTTCTCTGTGGGCACACCCATATTCTCCGGTCCGAACCCTACGTCTTCTTCTACTACAGTTCCTATGATCTGATTGTCAGGATTCTGAAAAACCATGCCCGCTTTCTGTCGGACTTTCCATAATTCCGGCTCTTTAGACGTGTCAATCCCATCTACCCACAAAGTTCCTTCCGTCGGAAGCAACAGCGCATTCAGGTGCTTTGCAAGAGTAGATTTTCCGGAACCATTATGTCCCAGAACAGCCACGAATTGTCCGGCTTCAATGTCCAGGTTTACATCATTGACAGCACGCTGCGTATCCTGCACGTTACCATCTTCATCATACTTGAGATAGTCAAATCCCAGCTTGAATGCCTTGATAATTCCCATAATATTTTTTGTCCTCGTATTTTGTCTGTCTGCTGCTTATTTTCACAGGAAAAGAATCCCGTCAGTAAACAGCGAATATTTATTTTTTCAGGCTTCTTCAGTAGCTGCCAGTCCGGTCAACTCGTCAATCAGAGCCCAGATCTCATCTCTTCCCTGCTTCGTCTCAGCAGAGAAAGGAATAATAATGCCATCTTTGCTCAGCTTCAGCCCTTCTTTGATTGCTTTGATATTTTTCTGAACCTGGCTTCGTTTGAGCTTGTCAAGCTTCGTTGCAATAATGATCGGCTCATAGCCATTGTTCAGAATCCAGTCATACATCATCTTGTCATTTGCAGACGGATCATGACGGATATCAATAAGAAGGAAAACCGCCTTCAGGTTTTTGGATGTATGAAGATATCTTTCGATCATCTTGCCCCATTTTTCCTTCTCAGACTGTGAAACCTTTGCGTATCCGTAACCAGGTAGGTCTACCAGATACATGGCTTCATTGATATTATAAAAGTTAATGGTCTGTGTTTTTCCCGGCTGTGCACTTGTTCTGGCAAGAGATTTCCGGTTCATCAGCCCGTTGATCAGCGATGATTTTCCCACATTTGATTTTCCTGCAAATGCAACCTCCGGTCTGTTGGTGTCCGGGAGTTTGCTGGTAATACCGCATACGATATCTAATGATACATTCTTAATAACCATTGATTTCCTCTCTTTTTTCACAACAAATGGTCAATCTTTACTGACTGACCATTTATTTTATACCAGTGCCCTGTTCAGCACTTCCTTCATCGAACTTACAAAGGTAATGGTAAGTCCGTCTGTGATTTCCTTATCTAATTCCTGAATATCCGGTTTGTTTTCTGCCGGCACTAACACCTCTTTGATCTTAGCATATTTTGCCGCAAGAAGTTTTTCTTTCAAACCGCCGATCGGAAGAACTCTTCCTCTCAGTGTGATCTCACCGGTCATTGCAAGGTCTGCCCTTACCGGCTTCTTAATAATTGCGGAAAGGATTGCAGTTGCCATGGTAATACCTGCGGATGGTCCGTCTTTTGGTACTGCCCCTTCCGGAATATGCACATGAATATCATTTTCCTGGAAAAATTCCGGCTCAACTTTATAGTCGGAAGCAATGGAACGAATATAAGTAATACCTGCCTGTGCAGACTCTTTCATAACATCTCCAAGCTGTCCGGTAAGCATCAGCTCACCCTTGCCTGGCATCACATTGACTTCAATCTGCAGGGTATCGCCACCCACCTGTGTCCAGGCAAGCCCGCGGGAAATACCAATCTCATCCTTCTTATTTGCCATAAGATAGTTGAAATGCTCTTTTCCAAGAAAATCTGACAGATTCTTTGAAGTCACTGTAACTTTCTTTTTATCTTCTTCCATGATCAGACGTGCAGTCTTTCTGCATATCTGTCCTATGGTTCTCTCCAGGTTTCGAACTCCGGCTTCTTTTGTATAATTGTTGATGATCTTCTTAAGAGCCGCTGACTGGATTGTCAGTTTACCTTTCTCGATACCGTTCTCTTCCATCTGCTTCGGAATCAGATGTTCCTTTGCAATATGTTCCTTCTCATTCTCAGTATAACCTGCGATCTCAATCAGTTCCATACGGTCAAGAAGTGGTCTCGGAATGCCCTGAACATCGTTTGCAGTTGCAATAAACAGTACTTCTGAAAGATCCTGTGGAACCTCTATATAATGATCCATAAATCTGCTGTTCTGTTCCGGATCAAGCACCTCAAGAAGTGCCGCAGAAGTATCTCCTTTATAATCACTGCTAGTCTTGTCAATCTCATCCAGAAGCATCAGAGGATTGCTCACTCCTGCCTGCTGTAATGCTGCAGTGATCCTTCCCGGCATTGCTCCTACATAAGTCTTTCTGTGGCCCCGGATCTCAGCCTCATCTCTCACACCGCCCAGACAGATACGTACATATTTCTTATGCATTGCTTCTGCAATCGATCGGGCAATGGAGGTTTTACCTGTTCCGGGAGGTCCTACCAGACAAAGGATCGGGCTTTTTCCCTTATGTGTCAGTTTGCGGACGGAAAGGAACTCCATCACACGCTCCTTCACATCTTTCAGACCGTAATGACCTTCCTGAAGTACTTTCCATGCTTCTTTCAGATCATCAGAATCTGTGGATTTCTTCTCCCACGGAAGTGCCAGCATGGTCTCAATATAACCACGCAGTACTGCATTCTCGGATACATTGCTGTTGGTATTCTTAAATCTCTCGATTTCTTTGCTGATCTTCTCTTTTACCTCATCGCCGGCCTGAAGTTCCTGGAGTTTCTTCTTAAACTCCTCTGCGTCATCCGCAGTATTATCCTCACCCAATTCCTCACGTATCAGTTTCAGCTGCTCTCTGAGAATATATTCTCTCTGATTCTTATCAATTCTGGCCTTCACTTTTTTCTGGAGATCTCTGCCAATCTGCATGATCTCAATCTCATTTCCAAGGATTGCACCCAGAACTTCATAACGTTCCTCCAGTGTAAGTGCCTCCAGGATCTTCTGCTTATTCTGATAAGATAAAGGAATATTTACGGCAATCTGCTCAACCAGTTCCTCAACATTATCTATATTTAAAATCTGTGCTACCAGCTCTTTGCTGACTTTTCCATTTTCCATGCAGTATCTGTGGAATAATTCCTTAAGGCTTCTGTGCATGGCTTCCATCACTGGTTCCGGCATCTGCATTTCTTCTTCATCAACAGGTGTGATCTCACTTCTGATAAACGGAAACTCCTGCTCAAATTTCACAAGTGTGGCTCTTCCCGTTCCCTCTACAAGTACCCGCAAAAGGTTCTGCGGAAGTTTCACAACCTGTTTGATATAGGCAATGGTTCCTACATGATATACACCTGCCAGATCCGGTGATTCCACCTCAGGATCAATCTGAGTAACCAGAAAAATCTTCTGGTCATGAAGCATGGCAGCTTCAATCGCCTTGACAGAACGCTCCCTGCTCACATCAAAATGAACGATCATCCCGGGAAGGATGGTAGTCCCCCTGAGAGCGATCGCAGGCAGCACTATATTCTGATTTGTCATTTATTGTTCAGTCCCTTTCATCAGGCTGTTTCCGGTTTATCCTTCTTGTGTGTCCGGGACGTTCTTCTGCTTCCGGCTGTCTTCGCCTGTGCAGGAGCTTCTCCGCGGACGATCTCCGGCTCACCGGTGCCATCTACTACATCTTTGGTAATTGTACATTTGCGAATCGTGTCATCTGACGGAATCTTATACATCAGATCCATCAGTGAACCTTCCATGATTGCACGCAAACCTCTGGCTCCTGTCTTACGTTCCAGAGATTTCTTTGCGACCAGTTCAAGTGCATCATCTTCAAAATCAAGTTCAACACCATCCAGTTCAAATAATCTGTGATACTGTTTGGTAAGTGAGTTCTTCGGCTCTTTCAGAATACTGATCAGCGCATTCTCATCCAGCGCATCCAGAGTTACAACTACCGGCACACGACCGATAAACTCAGGAATCAGACCGAATTTGATAAAGTCTTCCGGCATTACATCCTTCAGGATCTCACCCACATTTCTGTCTTCCTTAACAGAAACCTCTGCACCGAAACCGATGGACTTGGTATCCTGTCTAGACTCAATGATCTTCTCGATTCCGTCAAAAGCACCGCCGCAGATAAACAGAATATTTGTTGTATCAATCTGAAGAAACTCCTGATGAGGATGCTTGCGGCCACCCTGAGGCGGAACACTTGCCACTGTACCTTCCAGAATCTTCAGAAGTGCCTGCTGCACACCTTCACCGGAAACATCGCGGGTTATGGATGGATTCTCAGATTTTCTTGTGATCTTATCAATCTCATCAATATAGATAATTCCGTACTGTGCACGTTCAATATCATAATCTGCTGCCTGAATGATCTTGAGAAGAATATTCTCAACATCCTCTCCTACATATCCGGCTTCTGTCAGTGTAGTAGCATCTGCAATAGCAAACGGTACATTCAGAAGTCTGGCAAGTGTCTGAGCCAGCAGAGTTTTACCTGAACCTGTAGGTCCAAGCATCAGAATATTACTCTTCTGAAGCTCTACATCAGAATTTTTTGACGCAAGAATTCTTTTATAGTGATTATAAACAGCAACGGAAAGAGCCTTTTTTGCTGCATCCTGACCAATTACATAATCATCCAGAACTGCATGGATCTCTTCCGGTTTTAACAGATTAATATCAGAATTCAAAACCTCGTCATCATAAGGATTTAATTCTTCCTCCATGATCTCTGAGCAGATGCCAATGCACTCGTCGCATATAAATACTTTACCATCCGGACCTGCGATCAGTTTTCTTACCTGATCTTCTGTCTTCTGGCAAAAGGAGCATCTTACTTTTCCTTCTCTCATTTTTTCTGCCATGAATTTATGTCTGTCCTTTCTCTATACTAACTAATAAGACTCCTGTGACGATTCACAGGAGTCTTATCTTTCGCATTATTTATGCATGACTACACCGTCAATCAGTCCATATGCCTTTGCTTCTTCAGCAGTCATATAGTTGTCCCGGTCTGTATCACGCTCAACAACTTCTATCGGCTGACCGGTATTTGCAGCCAATAACTCATTTAAAGTTCTCTTTGTCTGTGCGATATGATCTGCCACGATCTGGATCTCTGTTGCCTGTCCCTGCGCACCGCCGGATGGCTGATGGATCATGATAGTGGAATGCGGAAGAGCAAATCTCTTTCCTTTTGCACCGCCTGCCAGAAGAAAGGCACCCATGCTGGCAGCCATTCCAAGACAAATGGTAGAAACATCGCATTTAATATACTGCATGGTATCATAGATCGCCATGCCGGCTGTTACGGAACCGCCCGGGCTGTTGATATACAGCTGAATATCTTTACCAGGATCTTCTGCTTCCAGGAAAAGAAGCTGTGATACGATCAGTCCTGCACTCACATCATTTACTTCCTCACCAAGAAAAATGATTCTGTCCTTCAGAAGCCTTGAATAGATATCATAGCTTCTCTCTCCCCTGCTTGTCTGTTCAATGACATAAGGTACTAAACTCATATAAACGCCTCCATTTACGCGGCTGACTTTTTTTCCGGAAGAGATAGACATCTGAGTCTGCCTCTTTCCGGATCTTAAAATTCGATTACTTTAAAATTAAACTTCCTTAGCAGCATCAGCGATAACAGTAACTGCTTTCTGTACAGCCATGTCTTTCTTCATCTGCTCAAGTTCACGCTCTCCAAGTAATTCTTTTAACTTGTCAGCTTCCATTTTGTATGCTTCAGCCATCTTGGAGATTTCTTCATTTACTTCTTCCTCTGTTGGCTGAATGTTCTCAACTTCTGCTACTTTCTCAAGAACCAGTCTTGTCTGGATTCTCTTTAATGCCTGTGGTTTCATGTCTTCCATCATCTTGTCAGCTGTCATGCCAGTGAACTGGAAGTACTGATCCATGGATAATCCCTGAGACTGCATTCTTCTGCTGAAATCATCAAGCATCTGACGGCACTGTGTCATAAGCATAGCTTCCGGAATATCCATCTGTGCATTTTCGATTGCTTTATCTACTGCTGCATCTTCTTTTGCACGTTTTGCTTCGTCTGCTTTCTTATCTTCAAGGTTTGTTTTTACATGCTCTTTGTACTCTGCAAGTGTATCGAACTCAGAGACATCTTTTGCAAAATCATCATCCAGTTCAGGAAGTTCTTTTGCTTCGATCTTCTTAACTGCACATTTAAAGATTGCTTCTTTACCTGCAAGTTCTTTTGCCTGATATTCTTCAGGGAATGTAACTTTTACGTCTACATCATCGCCAACTTTAGCACCAACAAGCTGTTCCTCGAATCCCGGGATAAATGTGTTGGAACCAAGTGTCAGAGGATACTCTGTAGCCTGTCCGCCATCAAAAGGTACTCCGTCTACAGATCCTTCGAAGTCGATTGTTACAATATCATTTAACTGAGCTGCGCGGTCTTCTACGCTGATTGTTCTGGAGTTTTTCTCCTGCTCTTTCTTGAGTTCAGCTTCTACGTCTTCGTCTGTTACTGTGATTTCAGTTTTCGGTACTTCTACACCTTTGTAATCACCTAATGTAACTTCCGGTTTAACAGCAACTTCTGCTGTGAAGATGAATGCTTTTCCAGGCTCAGCCTGTGTGATGTCGATTGTCGGCTGGGAAACGATCTCAAGTTCGCATTCAGCTAATGCTTTGCTGTAGTGTTCCGGAATCAGAGCGTTAACAGCATCTTCAAGGAATACTCCTTTGCCATACATCTGCTCGATCATTTTTCTTGGAGCTTTTCCTTTACGGAATCCAGGGATGGAAATTCTTCCTTTTGCTTTCTGGTATGCATTCTGCATTGCTTTTTCTAAATCTTCAGCGGCAACTTCGATAGTAAGTTTCGCCATGTTTTTTTCCATTTTTTCCACCTGTAAACTCATGTTACATGTTCCTCCTTAATTTTCAGGTTATGATTGCGACTGGTTTTTCAGCTGCGTTATATCATTCACAGTTTTTACCTATTTCTATATATTTAAGTCTAAGCTCCGCTCCCACTGTTGCAGAAGCGGGAGACCTCTCTATAACTCAATTATATATTTACAGTCATTGTAGCAGTATAGCACAAAAAATCCAAAAGTGCTAGTGTTTTTTCGCATAAAAATAAGGGTTTGAGGACGATTTAGCGGGTATATACTACTGATTCTGCGATTTCTTTTGCTTTTTCGTCATTTTCAAGCTGTGAAATCAGGGAAAGTGCGAAGTCTACAGCTGTTCCCAGGCCACGGCTGGTAGTTATGTTTCCATCTACCACCACACTGTCTTCACTGGTCTGAGCACCGTCTCCGGCAATGATTTCCATAAAGGACGGATAGGATGTGGCTTTGCGGTTTCTGAGAAATCCAAGACCTGAAAATACACTTGGTGCAGCACAGATAGCGGCGATTTTTTTGCCTTTGCTGTTGAAATCTGTCAGAAGGTCTGTAAGTGGTTTGTATCCTGCCAGATATTTAGTTCCCGGCATTCCTCCCGGGAGGACAAGCATGTCGGCATCTGCGAAGTCTGTTTCTGCGAATGTTGTATCAGTGAGCATGGTGATACCGTGAGATGTCTGGATCTGTTTGGTTTCTTTGATGGATACAGTTTTGATATCGATTTCTGCGCGGCGGAGAAGGTCTACTACTGTGAGGCCTTCGATGTCTTCGAAGCCGTCGGCGAGGAAAATGTATACTTTTTTGCTCATTTTAGGTCCCTCCTGATTAATTTGTTTTGTAAAAGTTTTATCCTATTTTCTGCAATGGATTATAGCATTTTTTGTTTGGAGTTACAATGTTTGTTTGGAGCTTTCTGCTTTTACCATATCTCTGGTTTCAAGTCTTTCGGCAATGGATTGGGATATGTTTCACCGTTTAGGGTTTTTGTCAGTTCTTCTCTGGCTTTATTTACCAACTCTGGTTTTTGCAGGAAGTCTATGGCTGTGAGAGCCATGATCTTAGCGGCGTAGAGCATTCCTTTTTGAGCGATCGAGGATTTTCCCTGGGCTACTGCCTGCCAGGAGTGGAGGGCGGTTCCTGCTGCGAATGTTGGGATGTTGAGATGGACGGTTGGTACCAGCCAGCTTACATCGCCCACATCAGTGGAGTATTTGAGATCACTGTACAAATTCTGGTATGCCATTGGCTCAAAGATTGGTTTTTTCATTACTTCAGCAGCTTTGGGGCCGAAGTAGTCCCGGGCAATTGTGGGGAGTTGATTTTTGTCCTGATCTGAGAGGGACTGTTGGAATTTTTGTGCGTAGGCATATTCTTCTTCAGTGTAAGTGATCGGACCCAGTTTTTCCAGATACGCATTCATGTGATCTGCCAGGATTTTGCTGGAGATCAGGTTTGAATATGCCGCTACCTGGCGTATTTCTACAGTAGTTTCAGTCATAAGTGCTGCGCCCCTGGCTATGTTGCATACGCGGTTATAGAGTTCTTTTACCTGGGTGATCTTTGGGGCGCGGATAGCATAAAGTACCTGAGCCCTGGACTGGACTACATTTGGGGCATCTCCGCCTGTATCTGTTATGGCATAGTGGATCCTGGCCTCATCTATCATGTGTTCACGCATGTAGTTTACGCCCACATCCATAAGCTCTACTGCATCCAGTGCAGAGCGGCCCAGTTCGGGACACATGGATGCATGAGCCGAAGTTCCGTGGAATGTAAAAAATACTCTGAAATTTGCCTTGGTGCTTCCGTAGCATGCACGCCGCCCCTGTTCCGGGTGCCAGCAAAGAGCCAGGTCACAATCATTAAAATAACCGTCACGTACAAGAAATGCCTTGCCGCCTGCGTTTTCTTCAGCAGGACAGCCGTAATAACGGATCGTGCCTTGCAGGTTATGTTCTTTCATAAAGTCTTTTAATGCAATGGCAGAAGCAAGAGTTCCTGTTCCGATAAGCTGATGACCACAGCCGTGGCCACAGCTGTCAGTATGTACAGGAATCCTCTCTGCTACATCTGCCTTCTGTGAAAGTCCCGGCAGTGCATCAAATTCTCCAAGGAATGCTATGACTGGTTTTCCTGATCCATATTCTGCAATAAATGCAGTCTTCTCTCCTGCCAGATCTGCTTTGATGGAAAACCCTGCCTGTTTTAATACATGCTGCAGCAATTCAGAAGATCTGTATTCCTGGAATCTGGGCTCTGCAAATTCCCAGATCTTATTACTGATCTCAACATAATATTCTTTCTTACTGTCAATTTTTTCTGAGATTTCTTTTATGTATTCGTCTGTATGATCCATTCTGTTGTCCGCTTTCTTTTTTATATTTCCAGTCACATATCCGCACTTCACTTCACAGCATCAACAGTTATTCAAAAGTCTCTGATTCTCCATTTTCTTTGTATACTCAAGGCACAGCATTGTAATATCATCAAACTGGTCATTGTCTCCTACAAAAGCGTCAATATCCGCCTTTACAAGCTTCAGAGTTTCTTCCGGATTACTGCTTAAGCACTGCTGATTCAGAACATGATCCAGTCTGTCCATTCCGTACAGCTGCCTGTCCTTATCCGTTGCCTCTGTCACTCCATCTGTATACTGGAATATTTTGTCTCCGATATTCAGCTGAAGCTTTTGTTCTTTATATACGATGTCCTCTATCCCTGCAAGGACGAAACCAGCACGTATTTTGTAGGCTTCATAGGTGTTGGTTTCCCTGCGGTAAACAAACGGCATTTCATGTCCGGCGTTTACATACCTGAATTCACCGGTCACAAGATCCAGCACCCCCTCAAAGGCTGTAATGAACATTCCGTTTTCATTGGATTCACACAGAATATTATTGACCTCTGTAAAGACTTCTCCCAGGTCTCTGCCCGGCTGTGTATGATCCTTGATCAGGGTTTTGCCGATAACCATGAAAAGGGCTGCCGGAACTCCTTTGCCGGAAACATCAGCCATAACAATCGCCATATGCCTGTCATCAACCATAAAGAAATCATAAAAATCTCCGCCAACTTCCTTTGCGGGTGTCATGGTCGCATAAATATCCATCTCATCCCTGTCAGGAAATGCAGGGAATATACATGGGAGCATGGAAGCCTGAATCTGTGTTGCCACATTCAGCTCTGCTCCGATACGTTCCTTCTCAGCAGTCACCCGGGTAAGGTTATCCATATAATTAATAATGCTTTTCTGCATGGATTGGGTTGCATGATAAAGTTCTTCTATCTCATCTCTGGTATGAATATCAAGATCTACGATATTGTTCTCATCATACCCTTCCTCGCCATTGCCAAATTTGTGTGTTGCTTCCGTAAGCAGCTCAATGGGCCGGGAGATTCTCTTTTTGATTTTTCTGGATATGCCCATACCGGCAGCCAGGATGATCAGAATGCAAAGGCATACCATCAGTACAGTAAAACGAATGGTATTTCTGACAATCTCTGTCATGTCAATATCTGCAAAGGCAACTGCACATTTCTCTCCATCAGATGAAAGTACCGGCTCTCCCGCAGATGACAGCCATCCAAATTCTGTTCTGCTCACAGTAGGCTCCAAGCGTTCGTTTCCTTTCAGTTTATCAAATCTTTCCGAAAGCTCTTCCTTATAGCCAAGAGTCAGATAGCCTGACGAAGGATCAAACAGATACACACTGGAATGATCCTGGATCATCTGAATATACAGATATTCAATATTCATATCTGCCTGTATAGAATGAAGATATTCATTTATCCTCTCATAATTCTGATACATGCCTTTCGCTTTAAGCCAGTCTATAATCGGCTGTTCATCATCAGCTGCTACTGCTTTTTCCTGGATCTGTTCAAATTCCTCTGTGTCTATCTCTTTACACAGTTCTTCGATAAAATCCCCATTTACCTGATCTGATACCGTCTTCGCGATTTCAAGCGCTTTATCATTATAGAGTTTTCTATACTGTCTGTTATTCACAAGAGAACTTCCAAGAAGCATTAAAACCCCAACCACCAACATAGAACCGATGAGAAATTTAATCAGTTCAACATTCAGCTTTCGTCTTTTTTCCATGCTCTTTGACCTCCTTTTTTGTCTCTGTGTGCTGCAAATGTGGTGCTGATCAGGAAAGCTGCTGAAAGCACACTCACAAGAATCAGCACAAAGATAAGGCCTCTGCCTACACCAAGGACCAGCACATAGCCAAACACAAAGGAACCCAGAGACTGTGCACCATTCTCAAACAGGCTGTAAACCCCAAGTCCTCTGTCATATCCAAACCGTTCTACATCCTTCAGATCTGTAAAATAACTGGTAAGTAATGGAATCCCAAAGCTGTCTGCAACTCCAATCAATGCCAGTGCGATCAGAAGAGATGGTATATTCTGAAGCATTGCCACCTCCAGAAAAGCTGCTGCATAAATAAACGCAGCTGCTGCAAGCCCCAAATGCTTCCATCCTCTGTTGGAAAAGAATTCCGTGAGAGGAGTTCCCAGGATCAGTACAAAAATTCCGTTTAAAAGATAGGTATATCCAATATAGGTTTCCGAAAGTCCCCATTCAGAACCAACAATAGGAAACATATAATTCAGGAAATATCCACAGATCAGAAGCGGAATCATCAGCAGCAGGAAAAAACTAATAATCCTTGGACGAAAGATAAACTGAACAATATTCATATGTGTATCTTCTGTTTCGCAGTTCTCCTCTTCGTTATCTGAAGTATATTTACTCATATACTTATTTGCTACCAGAAACAGCAGCACACTGAGTACTGCAGTGACAGCAAACAACGCTGTATAGGACATCCATTGCAGAAGGAAGCCACCAAACACAACTGCACAGTTTGCACCGCTCAGGGAGGATACACTGTAATAGGCATAGGCTCTGTTCTTCTCCTCATCAGGAAGCTCCACGATCATAAGATTGACAAGTAAAAGCAATACTCCCCAGCCTGCTCCAAGAAGCAGGGCGCTTAAAGTAAGCAGCCATATATTGGGAACCACTCGCAATCCAAGTCCTGCTGTAAGCAGTACAGAGCTTACAAAAACAGATTTCTTTGCCCCAAGCTTATGTATTACCTTTCCGCCAAACGCTGAGAAAATGGCGCCGGATAACACCTCTGCAGATATAGGAACTGCTGCAAGCATGGCCGGTGATAATCCCTGTACTGACATCTTCTCAGAAATCTTCATTGCATAGATGGGAAGAATCGCACAGGTCAGATTTGTAAAAAAGAAAACAAGAAATACAATAAATCTGAAAATTTCCACAGGAAGTCTGCTATTGTTTTCCTCCTGTTTTCGTCTTTTCAGTTCCTGCCTTCCCTTTATAAAATAAATCACCTCAAAGGTAAGCATGAAAAATACTACCATAATTGCGATCAGATTGATGATCAGAGACACCTGGATCTCTCTGCTTTTCTCTGTCAGACTGTTCATATCTGTTCCGACTTCTATAATCCCAATAATATCTCCGCTTTTATCCCGGATGGGACTATGGATAAATACAAAGCTTCCGGAGCTTGAATTTGTAGCATAGGTTTTTGTAGCCCCCTGCTCCATAACCTCCTGAAGATCTGTGCCTTCATATTCCCAGTCATAGGGATAGGACACACAGATATCCTCCAGGGTATAGACCAGGGTAACAGTTCCGTCTTTTACTTTATAAAGTACACAGTACAGATCCTGTGAACTGTCAGAATCCGAGAAGAATACATCCCTTACTACCTGCCGGACCTGTCTGTAATCCTCATTCATAAAATCAGAAGGCTTTTCCAGCCTCTGAAATTCATCTGCAGGAAGTCTGTTTGTTACTGCTGATGCGGCAAATTTCTCTCTTGTATAGGTTTCATCGACCAGCAGACTTTGAAACTGCGGAAACAAGGTGCCAATAAACAGAGCCGCAACTCCCACAATAATCCCTATGACTGCCATGGTAATCTTTGCATAAAAGCTGAATTTTTTTACCAGTATCTTTAACAAAGTCACCGCAAAAAACAAAACAGCAGCGACAATCACTGCACAGGCAGCCCACAGCAGGCAGTTCCATACCTGCAGTTTTCCTGATAGCGGAACGTCCCAGAACTGTTCATAGTCCTCTCCATCCCACAATATAACAGAATAATTGGTAGAGGAAACCAGGGTTCCCGGTGCACTCACATGATATGCAATCTCTCTTTCCTTCAAAGACTCTTCCACAGTAAGTCTGTCTGTACTTCCTGTATTTTCCATATCACAGGGTATCCGTATGATATCCCTGAGACCAATATCAGCTGAATAAAGCACTCCATCCGAGTAACTGATCTCCTGCGGAATACTTCCGTCAACTGTATCACTGTCATAGAGCAGTTCATCCTGTCCGCTGTCTGTATATTTATAAATTTTACCATCATAAGTCACATAAAACAGGCTATCACTGTCTCTGTCATAAGCACAGCACAAAATCCTGTCCTGCGCATCAGCAACAGAAAAAGCCTTTGAGCTTCCCTGCTCTGTATTGCTGACCAGAATACTGTCATCTTCCTTTTGCATGTAGATCACACCATGCTCTGTGGGTACCATTCCCACAATGTTGCGCCTTACACTGCCTTTCTCTGCTTCTACAGAAGCAACCGTTGATATATATTTTCCCTTTGATGACAGTTTGACGATTCCTTCCCTGGCAATCTGAACGCCCTGCTCAATACGGACATCATGAAGATATACATTTCCGTCTCCGTCTGCCACAACCCGCTCGGCACTCAGAAAACTTTTATCAGAGGCACATGCCCGCCATAAAAGCCTTCCGTCAGCAGATATTTTCAATATTTTCCTGTTGGAATCATCAATCACATAAGTACATCCATCCCCATCTCCGGATGCATAGGATACTGAAGAAAATGTATAAGGTTTAAAAGGATTGGTAAACATCCATTCCCTGCCTGCATACACTACAAAAACAGAACATACTGTCAAAAGCAGCATAATTATTAAAATCCACTGTTTTTTTCTCTTATGTTCCATGCACCTTAACCTCTTTCTGTTAATGTAAGTTTTGATAGCAGAGTATGGGCAGGCGCCATATGCTCTTTATAATAACGCAGATTTTCAACTCCCATATCTTCTGTGTAATTGATCGTATCTGCAGACTGCAGATATCGTTCAAAGCTTTCCCGCAACAAATACTCATTAATTCCCTTGATCCGGTTAACTGCATTTTTATACTGATATACGCCAAGTCCGTTACGGCAGCTCACAATACAAAGTCCTGCCATTTTTCCCTCTACTCTTACAAAGATTCCATTAATCCTGATTTTATCAAAAACAGGAACCAGATTGTCGATCACCCGGAGCAGGCAGCCACAGTGGCACTCCTCACAAGTTTTCTCCCCACACCATTCCCTTTCCATAAATTCCCGGATTTCCTCCCGATGGAAAGGGGTTATCTCTTCTGTCTCATATGCAAATCTGCGTTTGAAATAATTATAACGGTAACGGTCATCCTGCATATCCATACCTGCCAGAAACTGCTCAGGCGTAAAGGTATAATCCATATAATCACGGTTATCCTCTATTTCAAACTGAATGCCGCTGGCTTCATAATAAGGAAGCATCCATGGAACCACATCCATAATGATCAGCTGTGCATCAAATCCCGCAAAATCTTCCTTCAGGATCTGCATAGCTTTCTTTATCTTTTCCTCCGTATAGTTTCCTACAAACGGAACAGCTACCGGATACCCTTCTGTATTCAAATATGTAATATTGATTAAAAGCCCTTCTGCTATTTTGAAGTAGGTGGGATAGGAATCCCTCCATCCAATCAAATTCAAAAAGCTGGTGTTGGCTGACCAGTGTTCATTCATACTGTCATAATACGGATCAAACAGGCTCTGATCCTCCACTCTAAGTTCCTGATAACCACGCGCAAGGAAGATTTCCAGCATTTTCTGTGGTATTTTATAATATTTTTTTGTATCTGATTTCATACGGCCTCCTCTGAATATCAGTGCATAATCTCCAGCTATGATCGTGAGAAATATTTACAGCTACGCACTTACAAATATTATATCTCCATTTTTCAAATATTCCAACATAATATTAAAGTTGTTGGTTATATTCATTCTTAATAAGTTACTGTTTTCTCAATATCACACATATTTTTCTTGTCTCATACTCACCATAAGTGTTATCATAATCATAAAACTGTACTGTCATTTCATATTTAAGGAGGAACATTTCTCATGGAAATCGAACGCAAATTTTTAATATCCAAAGAAAATCTGCCTGCAGATCTTAATTCTTATCCACATCACAGACTGGAACAGGGTTACTTATCCACCGCACCGGTAGTCCGTATCCGCAAAGAGGATGATAACTACTATCTTACCTATAAATCCAAAGGTCTTATGACCCGCGAGGAATATAATCTTCCACTTACCAAAGAATCCTATGAACATATGCGTCCAAAAGCTGACGGAATCCTCATTTCCAAAACCCGCTATCTTATCCCGGAAAAAGATGGACTCATCATTGAACTGGATGTATTTGATGCTCCTTATGAAGGACTCTATCTCGCAGAAGTGGAATTTTCTTCTGAAGAACAGGCGCTCAGTTATAATCCACCCGTATGGTTTGGCAAAGATGTTACGAACTCCGGTAAATATCATAACAGTCGTCTGAGTCAGGGAAATTTATAATAAAACAGCTCCGAAATATTGTTCTGTTAATATGTATTTGCAGAACAATATTTCGGAGCGTCCCTCTTATATATAACTAAGATTACATCTTTTTACCTTTTTCAGCAGCTCCATTCAGAGCTTCAAAGACAGCACTTCTGAATCCCTTCTGTTCCAGGATTCTTACTCCCTCGATGGTGGTTCCGGCAGGAGAGCATACCATGTCTTTTAATTCACCCGGATGCATACCTGTTTCCAGTACCATTTTCGCACTTCCCAATACAGACTGTGCCGCAAACTGATATGCCTGTTTTCTTGGCATTCCCTGAGCTACCGCTGCATCTGCCATTGCTTCTATAAACATAAATACATAAGCCGGTGAACAGCCACTTACAGCACCTACAGCATCCATCAGGCGCTCCGGAACTACTTCTGTACGGCCAAAGCTGTCTGTGATCTCACAGATCTGAGCCAGTTCTTCTGCCGATACTTTCTCATTGGCACATACACCAGTCATACCCTCCCCAACCTGAGCAGGAGTATTCGGCATCATTCTTACCACTTTCAGAGGCTGTCCACATTTTTCTTCTAACCAGGCAAGAGTTTTCCCCGGCGCAATGCCTACAACTGTGTGTTCCGGTGTCAGTTCATCTTTTACTTCATTCAGCACTTCTTCATAAAACTGCGGTTTCACGGCCAGGAAAACCAGTTTTGTGTTTTTTACCACTTCATGGTTATCCAGGGTTGTAACCACTCCCAGCTTTTCTCTGCTTCGTTTGCTTCCTTCTTCTGTAAGATTGGAAACAATAATCTCATCTTTTTTATAAAGTCCTTTTTTCAGCATACCACTGATCATGGCAGAAGCCATATTTCCGCATCCGATAAATCCGATTTTCATAAATCTGCTCCTCTCTTGCAATTCCTGTTGTTTTCTGATAATTTATAACTGCTTTTTTCATATCTTTTTCTTGTTATAGATAATGATAATCATCCAGCAATCTGCCGTAAAATACTGAACAGTTACAGATAATTATAATTCATTACTGTCCAATATGACTGTAAAGGGACCGTCATTCACAAGCTCCACTTTCATATCTGCCCCAAATTCTCCCTGCTCGACAATATCAATGTGTTCTTTGCATCTGGCAATTATGTATTTGTACAGATTTTCAGCCATATCAGGGGCCCCTGCTCTTATAAAGGAAGGTCTGTTTCCTCTTTTACAGTCAGCATATAATGTGAACTGGGAAATAAGCAGAAGACTTCCGCCCACCTCCTTCAGGCCAAGGTTTGTCTTACCGTTTTCATCTTCGAAAATACGCATATTAACCATTTTATGAATCATTTTATCTGCGATTTCAACGGTATCTTCTTCTCCTACTCCGATAAGAACCATAAAGCCCTTGCCTATCTGGCCTCGTACTTCACCATTAATTGTCACTTTTGAATGCATTACTCTCTGAATTACAAAACGCATAATTCACTCTCCTTAATCAACGGATTTCTGTCTATTGATAGATAGCATAGCACATTTTTATCCGTTTTTCCATTGTAAAGTGTCACCTTGCGGCTGTTATCTCAAAATCTTGTTACTCGTCACTCCGTTCTCAGTAATGCTGCACAATTTCCTTTCATCATCTTATAGTAAACCGGGATCAGAAGTGCACAGGCTCCGATCCACGCCATTGGGCTGGCAATACATACAGATGTATATCCAACGATTCCGGAAAGACCTACTGTTGCAGCGATTCGCATAACCAATTCAATCATACATGCAGCAAAAGGTACTTTGCCATTCTGCATGCTCTGGATGGATGTACGATATACTGCCAACAGCCCAAGCACAAAGTAAAAGGGAGCTACAATCGTCAGATACATATCTGAATAGTGATAGATTTCTTTTGTGGGATCTGAGAGAAACATTCTTACAATCGGATGTCTCAGCAGCAGAATTCCAATACACATGATCAGGTTAAATGCTTCTGTCTGGATCAGGCAGGCGCGCACGCCCTGACGGATACGGTCCCATCTGCCTGCACCAAAGTTCTGAGCCACATAGTTGGAAATTGCGGTCATCATTGCATTGTTTACCAGTACAGAAAGCTGATCTGCTTTCGATGCTGCGGTATATCCTGCAACTGCTGCAGTACCCAGTGAGTTTACCACTGCCTGCATGGCAAGCTGTCCGATACACATGACAGACATCTGGAATCCCATAGGAAATCCGGTCTTCAGGTGCAAGACTGCCGTGTCTTTTAAATCTGTAAAATCTTCTCTGTGCAGATGCAAAATCGGAAAATTCTTCAGTCCTACAACCAGACTCAGCACTGCGGAAAGGAACTGTGACAGAATAGTCGCCCATGCAGCACCAGCCACCCCCATATGAAACGGTACAATAAACAGAATATCAAGAAAAATATTTAATACAGATGAAAATACCAGGAAATACAATGGTGTTTTACTGTCTCCCAATGCACGGAGCATATTTGAAATCATATTATAAAAAATGGTAGCACCTGTGCCAAGCAAAACTACAAACATATAGTCATATGCTTCACCGGAAATATCAGCAGGAATCTGCATCCAGCGCAGAATCTGATGAGAAAGCAGACAGCAGATCAGTGTCAGTACTACTGTAAAGGCAATACTCAGAAGTGTGGAAACCGCAACGCTCTTGCGCATTCCTTTTTCATCCTTTGCCCCGCATTTCTGTCCCAGACAGATACCAAACCCACCTGTAAATCCATTGATAAAACAGAATACAAAATAAATAATAATACTGGTGGAACCTACTGCTGCCAGGGAATCTGCTCCCAGCGTTTTTCCTACGATCACAGAATCCGCCAGTGTATAAAAAAGCTGAAACAGATTTCCCAGAATTACAGGAATCGCAAATTTCAGCAATGACCGGAACGGATTACCCGTAGTCAAATCCATCTCTTTTGATCTTGCCATGTTTCCTACTCCTCTCCTTGCACGATGTGTATACCAACGTTATAATTGTGGTTATAATAAGCATTGTAAATGAATATATCCTGTGATAAATTGTCAGATCATGTTGATGATCATGCTTCTGTGAGCAATTCATCACAGCGTACATATAATAAAATCGGAGAACTGTAATATGGCTATGCGTAAAATTCTTGTAGATGAAACCAACCGCGAACTTTGTGAACATGGAACTGTCGGTTTTCCCATGACCGTTAATCATGATGACCTGTGGGCATTTGAGGGAAAAAGTGTCCCTATCCACTGGCACAATGACCTGGAGATCAGTCTTCCCAGAGAAGGAGAAGCTATCTATCAGGTGTATCAGAAAAGCTACACTGTAAGACCTGGAGATGTTCTTCTTCTGAACCGTAATGTACCTCATAGCTGTCATTCACCTAATAACAGTCATGCCAGATACAGTACCTTTCTGGCACGTCCGGATTTCATATATGGCGAATACGGAAGTGATGTGGAACGCAGATGTTTTCGTCCTTTCCTCCAGAATTCTTCTGTTCCCTGCATCCTTCTTGCTTCCGGAAACTCATGTACCCGGACTGTGATCCAAAAGCTCAATGAAACAGAAGCCCTCTTTGATCAGAAGACCTTCTGTTATGAGTTGAAGATTAAGGGACTTCTCTGTGAGATTTTCGGTATGATTCTCTGCGAACATCAGAATGATCTTGCAAAATTTATTCCGTCCAACCAGCTGGAACTGGAAAGGCTGGAACAAATGCTGGATTATCTTAATACGCATTTTGGATCTGTAATCTCTCTACAGGAACTGGCAGACCAGGTTCATCTGTCCAGAGAGGTCTGCTGCCGCCTGTTCAAAAAAATGACCGGCAAAACAATTACCGGCTATCTGGAAGAATATCGTGTCAACAAAAGTCTGCCTCTGGTTCAGAGCTGTCAATATTCTATGATCCAGATTGCAGATATGACCGGTTTCAGCAACGCCAGCCGTTTTGCCCGGGCATTCCGCAGACAATTCGGATGCAATCCCGGTGAATACAATTCTCTTAAGCTGCAAAAGTGCTAGAGCGTGTCTGAAAAATGCTTTCTGCAAGATGTGCGTCACAATTTGTGGGATATTTTGCCCGGATGAGGGCGCCGTAGCGGGCTACGGCAACTGAATTCGGGTGAAATATCCCGCAAAGTGGGGCGTGCAGATTGCGGGAATGATTTTTCAGACACGCTCTAACCTGTATCTGTTCTTTTATATGATTATCCTTCTGCCGCATGGATATTATATTAGGATTCTGTGTCAGAAACCATTCCGGTATTGATTTACATGATACAGATATTGACTTTTTCAGACCTATTGTTTTCCAAAAAAGAACAGCCCCTTTGACTTATTATGCGTCAATGAGACTGTTCTTTTTATTATTCGGGGGCAATCCGATATTCGTAATCGAAGCCGGGGACTTACTTGATTTGGTTACATCCCAAGTGTGTCATTTACCAGAATCACATGGATTCTGTCTTTATGTCTGGAATATCTGGTGATCAGAAACTGACAGCAGATGGTATCCGGGGATTTGCAGTCAAAGCATTTTCCGGTTTCCTTACATGGAGTTTTGATATCAAATCTCTGTGCATTAGCTGTAGCTGCTACATTTCTGGCACGCTTCATTGCACTGTCAAGATCTGGACAGACTTTGTTTATACCTACAATAAAAATTACTTTTTTCGGGCCCTGGGCGATGCAGGATACACGGTTGGAATTGCCATCAATATTGACAAGGACGCCATCATCTGTGACTGCGTTGGCACTGGATAAAAAGAAATCTGCATCATAGGCTGCCATAAGTCCCTCACGAGGCTCAAGCTTTGCGCGGTCAATATAATTATAATCTCCATCCTGCAGAGCTTTGACCAGACCGATCTCATGTGCACTCATGCATCCGCCCATGGCGATTGTGCTTCCGTTTGGGATCAGTTCCAGGGCCTGCTTTAATGCTGTTTCTTTATCTTTTGCATAATACCCGGACATATTGCGGGATTCCAGTCCCTTAATCACTGTTTTTGCCAAAAGTTCATTTCTTTTTTTCATGTTTGCATCCATTGTTGTGTCCTCCTTAATGTCTGGAGCATGCAGATTGTAGAAATTATTTCCAAACACGCTCTGGTTTTAATTGTTGTCCCAATCATACCATATTTCCGGTTTCATTTCTATTTTAACCAGATAAACACTGCACTTTTTTATTACCGTTTATTCACATTCTCCAATACCACCAGGAAACGTAGTCGATGATCCGCCCTGTACTCTTTGTACGACACTGCCATCTCGTGCATCGATCGTGAGAAGCGGTACACCAATGCGGTCCATAGTAACGCTGTCTATAACCATTTCATCACCGCCATCTGCATAGGCCGGTTCCCGGGAATTCCAGTTTCCATAGAAATCCCATACCGGAATCAGGCTTCCCTCTGTACTGCTGTTGCCCTCCCGCACGCGCATATATCCAAGCTGGACTTTTGTTATCATCATCTCAACACTCTGTGTATCAATAGAGGGATAACGGCTGAAACTTATGCCACCTACTGCCGGCAGACGGTTTTCCTGCTCTGTCATAATCTGCATGGTGATTGTTTTTTCAAAAATATCTTTGATTTCATCAAATGGCAGAAGAAACAATGCTTCGTCCGAAGCATCTGATACCTCAATTGGATCACTGTGTTGGAAACTCTGAAGTGTTCCGCTGCAGAAAATCATTGTCAGCGATTCATTATCCCACACATCGCACTTCGCTTCATGAAAATTATCGTCTTCATCTATCCAGGGACGAGATAATTCATCATATGGCAGATAAGAATTCCGTATATAATTAACAGGTACACCATCGACCATTCTTTCAAAGAAAAAAGAGGTCTTTTCCAAAGTGCAGTTTTCTTCTGTGAGTTCTTTTGATGCACTGTCAAACAGGTGCCATTCTCCAGAAACAATATCCTTTACATAATTTTCTGCGCCGTCATCAGTCATATTCTGATTTCCTGCTTTTATATAATTCTGAAATCGTTCTGCTCTTTGTTTTTTCTCATCCTGAGACATATTTTCTTCGTTCACATCATCAAACGCAGCATATTTTTCCAAAAAACTAAATGCTTCTAAATCGGGGAATGTACCTGTATACTGGTACGTCAGTCCATCCACCTCATATGTTTCTGCCAATCCATCATAGTCTTGTTTCAACAATTGCCCTTTGGCAAAAGTATCCAGTACTTTCTGTGGCTCTTCTTCAGAAATTGTCGCTTTTTTTACATTTTTCAGACATATGGCATCCACATCCGGCACTTCCACCGGTGCATCGGCTGTCAGGGTAAATTTCATAGGATTTTCCTGATCTGTTCGTTCTGCGGATCTTAAATCGGACTGGATGGTTGTCTTGTAGGTTTTCGGAGCCTGCACCTGTTCAGTGACTGTTTTCTGAACTGTTTCTTTCTCTTTGTTTTCCTCTGTCTTTACAACAGTCTTATCCTTTTCTTCTACAACGGCAGAATGAACGACCTTGTCACATCCTGATATTGTTAAAAGATTCATACATAAAAGAGCTCCCACAAATATTTTTATTTTCTTCATTTCTTTCTCATCCTTTCGCATATGTAGCTGAACAGATAAAATATTTTCTTTGCTGCTTAATTTGGTCTGTCAGATAAAATTATCCGCATTCGCTACGTTCCTGATTCATTAAAAAAGGTACCCTCTTCTTATAAGAAAAGAGTACCATACTGTACTTCTAATGTATTCATCAAGATGTAAACAAGTTGTAAATTTCATCTGTTTAATATTGTCCATGTAATAACGAGTGAATCCGTCTGGATCGGTCAGTTATTCATAATTGAAGCAGAATATTTGTTTGATCAGGTTAAATCCTTATCTTTTTTTATCAAATATTACTCTTACTTTCGTTCCTGTTCCAAGCTGGCTTGTGATGTCCAGTCTGCCTCCATGAACTTCTGCGATTTTTACACATAACGCAAGTCCAAGTCCTGCTCCGCCCTCCTGGCGGCTTCTGGATTTGTCTACCATGTAAAAAGCTTCCGTAATTTTTCCCAGTTCTTCCTGTGGGATTCCCCGACCGTTGTCTGCAACTTCCAGAATTTTCCTACCCGATTCTTTATATGCTTTTACGGTAATACGACCTCCTGCTTCTGTAGCACGGAGAGCGTTATCTATCAAATTTACAAGAAGACTTTCCATTAATTCATCATCCATTTTCATAGAAAAATCTTCGTATTCTGTCTGTAATTGTATCTGTCTCTGCGCTACCTGTTCTGCCTCTAGCTGAACTACATGTTCCAGCAGTTCTCCTATAGAGTGTGACTCCATTTTTATTGAATCATTCTGATGGAGCCCCAGCATCTGGAGCATTTTTCCGGAAAGTTTTTCAAGTCTTTTTCCCTCACGGCTGATATGTTCCAAGGCACGGTCTTTTTGTTCATCGTTTAGTTTTACATGCCGCAGAGTGTCTGAATATCCAATAATAGAAGTAAGAGGTGTTTTCATTTCGTGGGCAAGTGCTCCCATAAGCATTTCCTGTTTTCCGGCTACTTCCTGCAGTTTTTCCATTTGCTGTACGGTCCGCTTCATCATTAGATAGATAAACAGACCAGCAATGCAAAATACTGCCAGATAGATTCCCAGGAACCAGGCTGCCGTCTGTCTCAGTTCCGTAAACATAGAAGTAACATCACGGACTGAAAGTATTTCGTAACCCTCTGGATTTGTAAGCAGCGCATGCTGTAAAAGTAAGTATTTGTGATTCAGTTTCTGGATTTTGTACTCATAGGAATCCGTTTTGTTGTTTAAACCGAGATTATCCATGCTGACAATCTCATAATCTGTGCAGTTTACTACGGCTTCTTTACTTTCGGAATTAATGAGGAGCATTTTCTCACCGCAGCATCTCAGAAACTGGAATTCCAGATAAGATTTTTTTCCTGTTTCTGACATCTGCTCATATTTACTGTTGTCCCAAAATTGTTCCAGGAGATTTTTTCCATTTGCAAGCTGTCGTCCATAGGTTTCAGCAGCATTATTCAGGCTTCTTTTTCCTGTGACATACAGGCTCAGGACACCGACCGGTATCAGAGAGCACAAAAGTGTTATCAGCATAAGTGCTACTGTCCGTTTCCACAACTTCATAGCGATTAGTCCTCCAGTCGATAGCCAAGTTTTGGGATTGTTTTTATTTCATCGTACAACTCCAGTTTCTTGCGGAGCTGGCCGATATGCACGTCTACAGTTCTGCTCTCTCCCAGATATTCTTCGCCCCAGACACGTTTTAATAGTTCTTCTCTTCCAAGTGCGATGTTTTTGTTCTGTAAGAGCAGGATAAAGAGATCGTATTCCAGTGGTTTCAGGTTTACGGGAATCCCATCTTTCAGAATCTGATGGCTCTGGAGATCTGCCTGAATATTTTTGATTGTGAGAATTCTCTTTGCACGGCCGGTTCTTTCAAGGATTTTTTCAATCCGTACAAGAAGTTCCAACATTTCGAAAGGCTTTACCATATAATCTTCTGCACCGAGTTTCAGGCCTTTTACTTTGGATGCTACGTCATCTTTTGCAGTAAGGTAGATCACCGGGAGATTCTTTGCGCGGAAATCTTCCATCAGAGCAAAGCCATCTTTGCCGGGAAGCATAATATCGACAACTGCAAGGTCTGCATCTTCATTCCATAGCAATAGGCGCTGGGCTTCTATTCCGTCGTAGGCGGCTACTGTTTCGTATCCGGCTATGGTTAGGTTCATACATAATAATTCGGAAATTGCTCTGTCATCTTCGATTACCAGGATTTTGTTTTTCATTTTGGGATCACCTCGATTAGTTTATGGAAATAGTATAACGTTTCGAAGATGTAACGTCTACAAAGATATATATTTTACTTCATTAGTCATACTATTCTATCCACTCATATACCAGATAATCAACCCCTGCATCTATCATAACAGGAGCATCTGAATGCAACTTAGTTATAATCGAACAGTATCCTACATTATGGTACAAATATTCCAGACGTTTGCGAGATAATTTTGTAATTTTCCTAGTATTCTGGCGTATATAGCATTCTTTATTTAAGATTCGTTTTAAAGTTTTACTACACTTATATACAGAAAAGTCTTCTGGATTACTTAGATGATATTTCAAAATCAAATTCCTGATGTTTGGGCTAAGTTTTCTGACAGAATCATAATAGGATGTATCATTGTCAAAGGTAAATATTAGCCATTTGTGCTCTATACGGATTTTTTTAATTATACAATCATGTGGTACCGGGATTGTCGGCAGAACATCTTTGTTTAAATAATATGTCTTCTTCATTTTCATCTTATCTGTACTGTAAACTTGTCTCCTATTGGTATTGCGTCATCTGTGGGGCTTTCTCCCTCATTATATACATAGACTGTGGATTCTTCGTAGATATCATCAGAGGGATCCTTATCCATTTTTTCTTCAGACACCTGATGCGCTGTGTCGTTTTTTACTTCATATAACTGTAATGTGATTGTGTTTGCTTCCGGGGAGATTTCTTCATATCCGGGATATAGACCTATCGTTTGCCGGAACATAGTTTCCTGACCATTTCTTCCTGTCTCCTGATAGCAGATTTTGTTTCCCTGATCGTCTGTTCCAATCAGATAATAATCACTGTCAATATATACTGTTCCATGATACATTCCGTAAATTGTACTTTCGAATGGATTCCATCTGAATTCTGTGAGGTTCAGGACATTGGAATCCATTTTAATATTCTGATTCAGATTTAAATCCACATTGTTTTTCTCCAGCTCTTCTTTTGATGTCGCAAATTTAAATGTATAAGGTTCTGTATCAGCCTGTATTTTCTGAACATTTTCCCATATATCAGCATCGTCCATTGCAATCGGCCAGACTTTGAACTCTATGTTTACAGTTCCCTCAGTGTTAACTTCTTCTCCGATTGTGAAATCTTCCACTGTTATTGGATTTTCTGAGAAAGCATTAACTGTTCTTTGGCCTAAGCCCTGCTGAATTTCCTGACCGTTAATGCATACTTCTGTATATAAAAGTTTGTCTTCCACCGCATCCTTCATATCTGCGTCTGAATCTTCGCTGTCGGAATACGCAATCCATAAATTTTTGCTGTCCATCACAATCTCATTTAATGTTATGGTGATTCCATCTCTTGAAATGCTTTTTCCTACAACATTTGTATAAGAATCGGTATCACCGTTCTTAATTCCCAATGCCTGTCCGATCCATGAAGTTACTCTCTGTAATGCTGCTTTTACATCTTCCTGATATCTTAATGTGCATCCAACCATAATAAGCAATATGATCCCGGCGACTGCTGTTTTCCAACTCCTTTGTATATGGAAAAAACGATGCTGTTTTTTCCATGGTCTGGAAGCTTCGTAAATATATTTATCATCCAGATCACCAATCAGTTCTAATGTCTTAAATCCTTTTTCCATATAAATGTTTCACCCTTTCCCATAGTTTCTTTCTGCTTCGATAGAGACTGGATTTGATTCTGCTTTCCGAAATTCCATGCCGGGCTGAAATTTCACTGATGCTGTCCATATACCAATAGCGTCGTATGAAAATGTCACGGTCACCTTTTTTCAGGGATTCCAGAAATTTTTCAAGGATTTCCAGAATCTCTTTTCTCTGGATTTCATCATTCAAAGAATATGCTGTTACATCCTCTATCTCTTCCAGTTCTTTGCATAATTCTAATATGTGCTCTGTTGACCGTTTTGCAGCTTTTTTCCTGCGAAAACAGTCAATTGCCAGGTTTCGGGTTATTTTTCCAAGAAAAGCAGACAGAATTGCCGGTTTTCTGGGTGGTATGGAACTCCATGCAGCCAACCATGTATCATTGACGCATTCATCGGAGTCTTCCTTATCATACAGAATATTCCAGGCAATACTGAAGCAGTACCTGCTATACTTTTCTTCGGTCGCCTGTATGGCTTTTTCTGATCTGTCAAAATACAGATTGATAATTACTGTATCTTCCACTTTTTTCACCTCACGTTTCTTTTATTTGCCTTCATAAGATAAGACGGATTTTGAATGGTAAAGTTGCAATTTTAATAAAAATAATTTTCTTTTTCCAGAGTAAATAATACACTGTCGAAAAGTCAACCTGTCTTTTCACAATTTCGACTGGAGAAATGAAGTATATTCTGGTAAAATGAGCATATAAAGGAGGACAAACGTAAATCCTTACAAATGATAAAAGACAAAAGAACAGCCGAAGACATTTTCAAGGCACGAATGAGGACTATACTTAACGAATACGGGAGTACCTTATGGCAAACGCTAAACACGAAGATGCTGTTATGAAAATGGGCTTCGACTATTTTCGGAATACGATTCTTAAGACTCTGGGAATTGATTACCAGTATGAAGAAATCGGACCAACAGAGCTGGTGGAACTGACTATTCAGTCTTTGTATATGGACTTTACCTTTCTGACTACGGGTGGGTTCTATATACATACAGAGTTTCAGACTACGGATAAAAAAGAAGCGGATTTGCGAAGATTCCATGCATATGATGCAGTATATTCCAACAAAACAGGAAAGAAAGTTATTACTTACGTCATTTATTCCGGAGGGATTACGAATGTGAAATCTGAACTAGACTGTGGATTATATACTTACAGAGTGCAACCGATTTATCTGAAAGACAAGAATGCAGATGAAGTATTCCGGAAATTAAAGCAGAAGCAGGATAACGGTGAAGCTTTTACCGAAGATGATTACGCAGCTCTTTCCCTGACACCATTGATGTCCGGAAAAATGAGCCGCAAGGATATGTTTAAAGAAGCAATTCGTCTGGCAAAGCCCAATATTGAGCTGAGTGCTGAAAAGGCAACCGCCATGTTGTATACATTGGCTGACAAATTCTTAGATAGAGCTGAGTTAGACGAAATTAAGGAGGTAATCAGAATGACCAGACTTGGACAGATGTTAATGGATGAGGGAATGGAAAAGGGTATCGAACTCAACCAGACCGACTCTATCAAAAAACTTATGAAAAATATGAACCTGACCATTGATCAGGCAATGAACGCCCTGGAAGTTCCGACAGATAAACGTGAAAAATACCGCAAGACAATTACTCCTGACAATTAATGGATAAAAGTACCGCCATATTGACTTATCACAATCAATATGGCGGTACTTTTCTATACTATATTCTATTGCTTCATTAATTCTACAATCTATTTTGTCATTTTCGAATATCAACCAGTCCTGTTGTCAGCACAGAATCTGAAAATTCATAGATTACTCCATCCCCACTAAGATTCAGATATATATCATCCAGATCGCTTTCATTTACAATCCAGGCCATATTTACCTGCACACTCTCACCGGGCTTTAAAGATGAAATATAATTTCCACCATTTCCATAATCTTCAGATACACTGAAATACGTCATATCCGAGATTTGTGCCGCTCCATCCCAGATAACACAGTCAAATCCATTCCCTGATCTGTCCTGCTGAATAAAATATCTTCCATCTTCATGATTTAAAAGCATTAATGAACCAAGATACAGCATATGATTGATTTCTTCCTCTGACTGGTTGGTATAGGTAACAGTTACATAGACAAGCTTTTGCGGAACACTGCCTGTTTTTACAACCTCATCTACAGTATCAACGCCATCTCCCAGTTTAACATAAGATAATGTATTTGTTATCAGTTTTCCATCCGCCCCAACTGCATCCTGCCATTTCTGTGGAATAGGATTTTCACCCAACAACTGCAGATCATCAGCAATCTGAACAGAATCCGCACAAACAGAAATTTTTACATTATCTATATAATTTCCATTCTTATCTTCCCCTGTTCCAAACATATCTATACTGTCTCCCACTTTATGTACAGGCAGCTTATTATCTTTTACAGAAGTCAGCATATCTCCTCCGGACCCTTCTTCAGATGAAACCCATTCACTCCAAGTATTAAAGAAATCCGCAGTTTTAATCATTTCCTCTTTTTCATTAATCACAAGGTTTTCAGCCACATTAAATACATCCTCTTTTTCAACATTATCACTGATATAAATAACGACTACACGGTACACATCCGGGCAAAGAAGATAAATTCTCTGATTATATGAACCATCTTCTATAAGATCGTTATATTTTAAATATACGCCTTCATAATTTCCAAACGTCCTTTCTTCACAATCAACAACATTCCTGTCCTGTGCAGTTTTTCCAAAATCATCCTCATCCAGAAGTACAAATGCAAAGCTAAATCCACCAGGACAATTCTGATCTGAATACTGTAAATGCATATCATCCGTCCACACCATACCTTCTGGAATATAATCCGTTGAAATATCAATCTCATGAATTTTTTCAGGAAGATGAATTTTTCCACTGTCTTTTTTAATTCCTGTAGAAATGCTATAAGTCCCCTGCTTTTCTATAAATATATGATATAATCTGACACCGGCATAGGTAATTGTTGAAGTCAGAAGAACACTTATGGCAATAGCTGCAGCTATTCTTCTGCCTGTCCATTTTTTTGTTTTGTGGTTTTGAAAAGAAGTAATTTTCCTATCCTGCATCTGTTTGTTTACCTCGTTTTGGATCATTGTGTGGATAAATTCCGGTGTTTCCGGAATTTCTTTTTTCAAATCTTCCAGCCTCATATCATGACCTCCTTATTTTCCTGCAAATCACGCTTAAGTTTTCCTCGCGCTCTGGCCAGTCTTTTCTGGACTGCCCCTTCAGTTATTCCAAGGATCTGCGCAATTTCCCTTATACTGAGTTCTTCAATATAGTACAAAATAACAGGCAGGCGCAGTTCTTCCTTCAATGAACTGACGGCTTTATATAATTCACTGTAATCAGTATCCTGTTGTATCCCAGATTCTGCACTCTTATTCATTTCTTCCAATGGAACAAATTTACTTGATTTTCTCAACAACGTATAGCACTCATTTATCAGTATTCGAATCAGCCATGTTCTTGCATATTTGTCGTTCCGCAAAGTTTTAATCTTTGAAAATGCTTTAACAATTGTTTCCTGGATAGCATCTGCGCAATCCTGATCATCTTTCAAAATGCTTTTGGCAGTAGAATACAATTGTCTCTCTGAATCCAGAATCAGACTTCCTAATTGTTCTTTTGTCATTTCAGCACCACCTTCTTTAGCCGGCCGGCAATAATTTTTTTACATATATTAGACGTACAACTAAAAAAAATATCCCCTATCTGATAAGTATCCTACATATCTTTTTCAATATCATATAAGCACTTTCCTCTGGCGGGAAAAATTTTTTTCTGGTAAAATGAGCATATAAAGGAGGACAAGCGGAAATCCTTACAAATGATAAAAGCAAAAAGAACAGCCGAAGACATTTTCAAGGCACGAATGAGGACTATACTTAACGAATACGGGAATACCTAACCGATTTATCTGAAAGACAAAAATGCAGATGAAGTATTCCGGAAATTATACCGTCAGTCAATTACTCCAAATAGTTAACGGATAAAGATACCGCCATATTGACTTATCACAATCAATATGGCGGTATCTTTCTTAATACAGTTTCTTACATTTTCTATCTGTTCATTTCATTGTACTGCACGATCTTTCTCATATTTCCAACCAAAAGCAATGTCAGTACAATGGTTACGATTTTAAACGGAATATTCATATAACTCTTACACAAATCCCAATATATGGCAACGCACATAACAACAACAGTGCCTCCTGTCCATATGCACATGGACATTTTTGAGACATACAGAGCTTTTTTCGCTTTGGTTTTATCAAATTTAAAACCTATTTTCAGATGCCGTGGATAGATATTTTTATATCTGTATGTACTCAGCACAATCCCCATCAGTCCATAGGAAACTATAATGCAGCTTCCTCCTGCTGATAAAAAGGGAAGAAATGTTACTGATTGTGGAAATATACCCAGATTTTCCAGGATATTTATAAAAAAGTTTATAAGAAATACGATTCCGCATCCACATCCCATCATCATTCCAAGCTGATTCTTCTGTCTCATGGCAGTGTTAAAAACTGCAAAAATCAAAACTGCCAGAACACCGCATAAAAGTATGGCTGCAATTGTTCCATATACAGATGACAGATAGGTCAGAATATAATCCGCATTAAAGGCCGGTAGATTTCCCATTACATCTGATTCACTTTTCCCTATCCATTTATTTTGCTGCCAGAATGAATGCAGCATTTCGGTGAAATAATCCTCTTCTCCACCACCTGAAAAAACAGCCTGTAAACGTGCGATCTGATATTTTGTCAGACTGCTTCTCAGATACCTGATCAGAAAAGCTGCCACAGGCATAGCCAGAAAGCCAGCCCAGATTCCACAGATGGCTCTCCTTTTTCTCACAGTAAACCAGTTCTTTTGAATTGCGATTGTCAGCATAACCAGCATAGATACCAACATCACACAAGCTGTCATAAGCGCAGGCATGGCATAGACCAATATAACCGGTGCAAACATCCATATGATTGCTCTCATCAAGCCCTTATATCCCCATCCATGATATTTATACAAAATTGCTCCATATATGGGAACATAAAACAGCATCAGAGTCTGCATGGATATTCCTCTTCCTCCCGGCAGTACAATGAAGTATCTTGCCCCATTTAACTGATAGCCACCCAACAAGGTAACCAGACAGGCAAACAGTAAAATGACAGCAATTATTTTCGAAAATCTTGCCAGTACAGTGTAATCCAGAAGATATAAAATCATCATAACTGCAAGTCCAATCACAACATGAAACACATATCTGTCCGAACCGGCCGCAGAGTTCTCACTGATTTTTCTGGCAATCCCTGCATGTATCAAAACGCCTGCAATGCTGATAAGAACGATTATCCCCAGAAGTTTCCATGCAACCTGAGGCCTGTGGACACTGTCAAGAGAGATTCCTGTTTCCACAGGATCTCCCATATCCCGGACAGCTTCCCTCTCTGCCTGTTCACGATCCATGCCTGCCTGCATATTTGCCTCGATCTGATCTTCTATATGATCCTGAAATTCCTGTTTTACATAAGGCCGCGCTTTCTTACAGCGAATCTGTTCCAGTAATGTTTTCAGATATTCGTCCATAGATCACACCTCCATTACAAGCACGTTGGTCACTGCTGCAGAATACTCTTTCCATTCCTCAACTTTCTTTTCCAGAAATCCTCTTCCCTGTCTGGTCAGGCTGTAATACTTTCTGGTCTTTCCGGCAGCTTCCTGTTCGTATACTGTCAGAAATCCTTTATCCTCCAGACTGTGCAGTAATGGATACAGAGTTCCTGCCTTCAGCTCAAACACGTTCTGAGATTTCTGCCGCAGGGTATCGATCATCTCATATCCATACATATCCTTTTCTGACAGCAATTTCAGTATAAGCATTGTCATACTCCCGGAAACCAGTGATTTTTCAATAGCCATAGTATTCACCTCCCATTGTATAGGTTGTCTATATATCGGTTATCTATATAATAAAGGAACCTGTATGCTATGTCAACTGTTTCCGGAATAATTTTGACAACTTCACTGCTACGGCAACCGAGTTCTGGTATCTACATACTTTTTCGGACAGAAAAACCACCGCATTGTCATATAGTAACACAATGCGGTGGTATAAATCTCTCAAAACAGATCCAGCATACTGTCCAAATAGATTTTTTCTCTGACATGTATCTGGTATTCCGGTCTGGTCATGTAATAGAGCAGAAATTCCAGTATCAGGGCACTGCCGAGTCCTCTTCCTTCTATTTTAAAATTTGAAAATCCCATTGGCAAATAGATATCCCGGATATCATTGATTCCAATAAATCCCGGATTCTCCATAGCTTTTGAAAAAAGATAGCCCCTCTCTCCTTCTGGTGCCTTGCAGTAATGCTCCGGGCAGTTTTCACCCAGATTCTTGCGGCTGACCGTTTCATAGCAGGCTTTTCTGTCCCTGCAGCCGAACCAGCAGCATTCATTGCAGAGAAATTCTACTTTGTCCTTCTCAGCCTGAGACAATGTATTTAACTTATCAAAAGCCTTGTTTAGCCGGAAATCCGGCACAACATAATGGAAATCTTTTCTCCTGATTTCTTCCTCAAGCTGTGTAAAATCTGTCAGAACCTTAGTAGTGGAGGAAACAAAATAGAGTCCCGGATACTGCTCCTTAATATATTCCAAGAGCAATTCTGAATAAATGATCACGCCGTTTTGCGGTTCTCTGTTTCTCTCAAACAACCGGCACAGTGCATTGCATTTTCTGTCTGAAAGGTGCTCCTGGCGAAGCAGGGAATTGCTGAAAGTCAGTCGGGCAGAAATCCCATATTCCTGCATCAGTTCAAGAACCTCCTCCGGATCATTCTCTCCGAAGCCTGCCCTGCCTCCACCCCAGACACAGTCTGCCGGAGCACCATATACGGAACCTATTTCGCACCAGTCATAAAAATATTCCCTGTGTTCCCGATATAATGGCAAAAACATCCGATACAGTTCATAAAACTCAAACAGCCCGGGCAGGTGAAAATATGCTTTCTCCCTCATTAATTTTCCAGCACATCCTCTATAGTTTCCGAAGCATCTTCAAGGGCATCCAGGGCTTCGATCAGTTCATCTGCTTTTCCTGTGTGTGTCTCCTCTTCTTCATACTCATCGATCAGTGCTGTCAGCTGATCTTTTATTTCTTCCAGACCTTCATAGATTTCCTTTAATTTTTCTTCCCTTTCCATTACGGATGAAAGCTTTACAACTTTAGACATTGCGATACCTCCCATATTGCATTTTCTTTAGGAAAAATTATAACACTGCCCTCTTTTTATGTCTATATGGTTCGAAGACACTTGTGATATCTGTTTTCTCTGTGGTATTCTATAGATATCAAGTTAGGGGCAAAATGCTTTTTGACCCTAACATCATATGATCATTGTGTTACACAAAATGTAAAATGGAGGATTTTTATGTTAGTTTGTGATTATATCGTAGAATCTATTGACGGTGACTATGCACATCTTCGCAGAACAGATCTGCCTGAAGAAGAATTAAAACTCGTAGCGCGGGCACTTCTGCCCTTTGACATCACAGAAGGATGCAGATTACATTATGAAATGATGCAGTATAGTATCATTGACTGATTGGGCAGTCTCCGACTCACAGCAAAATAATTTGCATCATTGATTATCACATGGAGCAAAAAGAAGTGTCAAGAAATAGTTTCTTGACACTTCTTCACCCATATCTACTCAATATGATTATATGCTTTTTCTTATTTCCGCTCCAAAAATCCCTTGGTTTTCCCCATAACATCCTGGAGAATTTTCAGGTTTTCCAGTGTATCTGTTGTTTCCAGTGAATGGTTTGCATTTTCATAAGTATACATTGGCACCTGCTGTTTTTGAGAAAAAGCCTGTACTTCAGAAACAATACTCCATGGATCTGAAGTTCCGATAAAGGCAATGGCTTCTCTGTGAGCAAAATTGTAGGTGTATTTCAATGATGTGTATAGTATCTGCCGGCATCTGATGCTGTGTTTCTCTGCATATGCGGATGCTATGATCGTGCCTACGCTTTTTGCGACAAATAATATTTCATCATATTTGTCAAAGTCAACGGCAGAAAGACTTTTCTCCGCCTGTTCATAAAGGCTTTCGAATGCCTGCTGCATTTTTTCTTCATTTCCCCGGATATTTCCGCCATCATAAGTATAGCTTAATGCAATTGTTTCTTCATAGCCGCATTCCTGCGCCAGCTTTCGTGAACAATATAAAAGCGGCTTGTCACAATGATACCCGATACCAGGGAAAAATACTGCTGCCTTCATGTTCTGCTCTCCATTTAATAGCTGCTCCATCATTTTTCATCAGATTGCCAGAAGATTCTTAATTGCTTCCATATAAACCAGAACTGCCTCTTCCATGCCGGATACGAGGATAAATTCATCTGCACTGTGGATACGATAATCGATTCCTGGCTTCTCAGGTCCAAATGCAATGATATTCTTAAGAGACTTTGCATAAGTGCCGCCACCGATCACCATCGGCTTGTTCTCTGTATCGCCTGTTACATCTGTGTAAGCTTTGTATAAAGCATTTACCAGTGGGGATTCTCTTGGGAAGAATAAGGCATCACCAATTCCCAGAATCTCTATACGTCCATTCTCATCCTCAAGTCTGCCCTCACACATCCTGCGGACTTCATCTGATTTCAGTGTTACAGGTACTCTGATATCAATTGTACAGGAGATCACATCATTCTCTGTTTTGATCATACCGTTGCAAAGAGTAAGTTCGCCATACTCATCTGCAAATTTCAGTCCAATGCCCTTACCATCGCAGGATGTGCCGATATGTGTATTATAGAATTCCACAAAATCGTCCTTAAATCCTGCTTTCTCGAGACATTCAAAAGTAACACCTATTGCATTGACACCAAGAGTCGGTGTGCTGGCATGTGCCGGAACTCCCTTTGCATAAATACTGATCTGTCCACTTTCCTCTGTTACCTTATATTCCTGAAGCTTTGTCTCTGCAAGTACAGCTTCCAGTCTCTCCTTCAGTCCTTCTTCGGCAGGAACAACTATTGTGGAGGAATCGCATACTGCGTTAAAAACAAAACCTCCATCTGCAGAGATGATTTTCGTGTTCTTGGAATAAGCCATCATCTGCAGAAGTCCCTTTTCTCCATGAATACACGGGAAGCTGGCATCCGGGGTAAAGCCACAGGATAATTCTTCTGCCACTTCATTATAATGTTCCATACATTTGGAACCTGTTTCCTCATTACATCCCATAATGAGACGTACTCTCTTGTTCAGCTTCACACCTGAATCGCGGAGAAGCTTCATTGCATAAAGAGCTTCCAGAACAGGTCCCTTATCATCTGTTGTTCCACGACCGTAAACATAATCACCCTCACGTGTCAGTTTAAACGGATCATAACTCCAGTCGCCGCCTACAGGTACAATATCCAGATGTCCGGCAATACCAACAATTTCATCACCCTCGCCCATCTCTGCATAACCACAGTAATTGTCCAGATTGACTGTTTTAAATCCAAGCTCCTGTGCAATCTTAAGACCTTCTTCCAGTGCTTTGGCAGGTCCTTCTCCAAAAGGTTTCCCCTCTGCGGGAGTGCCAAGCTGAGAATCAATGGCAACCAGCCTTCCCAGATTGGTAAGCATCTCCTCTGTTAATCCATGAATCTGTTCTTTGATATCCATAATTTTTGTGCCTCCTGTTAAATACTTTCTCTATCTTTGAAATATCTTTATCATTATTTTCTCATTTTATCATATTCGGGCACAAAATAACAGCAGATTGCAGGAATGATTTTTTAGATAATTTTTCAGACCCACTCTATGGCCAGATAAAATTGCAGTTTCCGGCCTCCAGACCGTCAATGAGAATGTTCTGGCCTGTACAGAAACGGTTTTTTACCGCCATAAAGTAAATCCACTCTGCTGCCTCTTCTACAGACATCCATCGTTTCAGAGGTGTGAGTTCCATGATCTGATCCCAGAGCTTTTCATCCTCCATCACCGGCCGGTTCAGTTCAGTCATTACCCCACCGAAATCCAGACTGTTGCATGTAGCCTGATACGGAGCTATCCTCATGGCCACATTTTTCGTATAGGCAAGGACTCCTCCTTTACTTGCTGCATACTCCGGAAATTCAGAACCTGTATGCCCGCTTGCTGATCCGATCATAATAACAGAATAAATATTAGGATGAATGCCGTAATGTTCTGTAACAGAAATCGTCCCTTTCAGATTTACATCAATATCATCGCCATTCTGAACCCCTGCATTATTAATCAGAATATCTACCGGTCCGATTTCCGGATAAGAGCTTTTGTCTCTGATATCCAGACAGAAATGAGTATATTTCGGATGTTGGATCGAGGATATATTTTTATCAAATCCATAGACTTCATGATTTTCTTTCAGGAAAAATTCTGCACAGCCTTTTCCGATCCCGGATGCTGTGCCTGTGATCAGGACTTTCATCAGGCAAAATTCTCCTTCATACTTTTACGCAGCGCTGTAATAAGAACTGCTGCCACTGCAATACACAGAACCCTGTCAATGTAGTCCGTGATAAACTGAACTACAAAACAGCTTCCTACCATTCCAAGAGGTGTTTTTGCCAGAAGCTGTACAAGAACAGTGGATCCAGAAGAAGTGATTCCTCCAAATAAAAATGCCGTAATACAGGAACTGATTATAGTAGATGGAAGTGTGATCACAAGAGCAGCCGGAAATATCTGCCACTTTTTCGGCTGGAATTTTCTGTACACAAGACCTGTCACAAAACCAAGAAGAATTCCTACCGGAGCGTAATACAGGGAATAAATATCTACAGTCATTCCCATCAGCAGGCCGCTGAGCAGATTAGGCAGCATTCCATAAAAGGGTCCCAGGACAGCAGCCACAAATACTGTTCCAATACTGTCCAGATAAATAGGAAGCTTCAGAAATAAAGCAATCTGTCCTCCCACAAAATTAATGCAGATAGCAAAAGCGATCATACAGATTTTCTGTACACTTATTTTTTCAGTTTTCATTTTAAATCTCCTCGTATTAAATCTTGTAAAATATCCAGTTCTTCCGGTTTCTGATCAAGGATCCTTGAAAGAAACATCTGAAAGAATCCATACACATCTACCTCAGTCAGCACCCTTGCATTTGGAGCTTTCCGGTAGAAATTCATAGAATCCACAACAGACTGTCCAAGAGAAATCCCCTCTGTTTCAATCTGTACATAGGAATCAAAGCCTTTACAGAGTTCCGGATTGATAAAATATGCCACTGCCAGGGGATCATTGATCACACAGCCAATGATATGCTCCCATTCCCAGTGGAAATCAAAATAGAATTTCGTAATCTTCTTTACAAATTCCCCTATTTCTTTGTTAAGACGGCACATATACTCCAGCAGATCAGGCGTGAGCACAATCTTTCTCGTCACATCCAGCCCCACCATATGGATTTTCTGGCCATTCTGATGGAGTGTCTCATACACCAGGGAAGCCCCGTCCGGGTCACACCAGTAATTGTATTCTGCAACAGGTGAACAGTTTCCATGACTTTTAAAGCTGCCGCCCATGGAAACAATCTCCTCAATACAGGAAAATGCTTCTTTATCCTTCTGGATCAGTCTGGCAAGATTGGTCATAGGTGCCAGTTCGATTATGGATACTTTCTCTTTTTTCAGCACATCAGCAAGAAAATCCACAGCACTGATCTGCTGCTGATAACCGGTTACTTCAGGCAGAAAGCTTTCGCCAAGCCCGTCTTCTCCGTGAGTGTCCAGAGCATTCACATAATCCCGCCTTAAGGGAGTACTTTCCCCAATGTATACAGGAACGTCCAGACGGTTCATCTGCTTCAGGATTTTCTTTGCATTTCCAAATCCCATCTCCACCGGTGAATTTCCACACACAATGGTGATTCCGATCACTTCGATTTCCGGTGATTTCAGTGCAAGCATAATCGCAAGACTGTCATCAATCCCCGGATCACAATCAATAATTACTTTTCTTTTTTTCATTTAATTCCTTTCTGTCAAAGCAAAAAAAATACTTTTGTTTATCCCTCAATAAACAAAAGCATCAGCAAACAGACCGCTTATGACGACTCATAAACGACCGCAATATTTTTTACTTTGCCTAGTTTTTTATACTGGGAGGGTTTCGAACCAGTTTCGGTGGTTATTTTAACACATATTTCCATGCATGACAACAGTTAGCGCATACACCATTTGAGATTTGCAGCATATTCTAAGAGCAGAAATCTCGTGACATGCTCCCGCCACTTAAATCTTACAGATTTTGAAGTGGGGGCTTCCTGCTCGATTGCCCTTCAGGGCAAAGCTAAAACAGGCTATCCCCGCGTGTCCCGCGGTTCTTTTTTTATCCGGTTACGGATCTTTTCTGTGCTATTATGCACATTTTTTATATATTCTTTTTCCTTCTTTCAGAATAT
>NZ_JADPGO010000023.1:0-59206 GCF_015668165.1 Blautia sp. 1001283B150304_161114_C9
TGTAGTAAAAATCTATTTACTATCATTATGAGTTCAAAAACGTAGACAGTAAAGCTACCCAAGATTTAAGCGCTTACTTTTCAACTACAGTCGCATCAACAGATTCAACTGCCGCACTACTATTATTGCTGAAACTTAACAACATTTGGGTAAATACAAACATCATGATTATGAGTGCTGCTACACAGATTATAAATGCCATCCTATTTCTCCATTCCAGATATTTCATCCTGGGTCTGACTTATATGTTGTTCACGATAAAAATTCCGGTATTCCCTTGACGTTACTTTATATCTTTCACGAGATACCCGGTTAAATGTCCTTTGGCTCTCAACTCCTGCATCCAGGCAAATGTCTGTGATGCTCTTACCAGTACATTCCAATTAATCTCCTGCAAGTTTTGTCTACTTTTTCTTCCCATTTGGCAAGTAATAGACGTCTTCTGATATTATAATGTGCTTGTAAGATAAAGAAAGGAGGAAAACGAAATGAAAAGATTTAAAGCATACGTCAACTACCTCATGAACTTCTATGCCAACTACTTCAGAATTTACCGCTATATGTAAAGGACATTCCTGCCATCACAGGAATGTCCTTTACGGAAACCCAGTTTCAATGGTTTCCCTTATTATACTCTAATTTAGTTGCATTTGTACATGAACAGGATTCTCGAAAACATAGACAAAATTGAACAGAATTATGAAAATACTCTTACCACGTTTTTTGATTTTTAAACCACTTATTAGCAGACGGATCCGCCAATGCTGAAAACGGATAGGCAGTTTTCCTTTCAGCTTTCAATTTGTCCAATTAATAATCTCTGAATTTCCATACATCTGATGGATTTGCATTTTTCATCCTCAGCATTCTTTGAAGCAGCTCTTCTGTAAACCACAAATCGTGCAGTATTTTTCCGAAATATAGAGGCTAGATATCAGACCGCTTCATTGCAATTATAAACTGTTGATTTACCAAGATTATTTACATATACGGTAATCAAGTCGCCTTTCTTAAGATCCGGCTTTTCCCATACCAAACGGCTTTTATGATAATACACTTTATCATGATATGTAAAACTATATAGAATCCTGTATGGAATCTGTCTTCTATATCTTGTGTATTTTTGCAAATATACTTTTTCTACCAAGCCCTTCACTTTTGTACCATTTTCGATTAATTGTAAATGTAATTTATCAAGCTTTGCAGTATAAATTCCAAGAGCAGCACTTATTATACACAAAAGCACCCCCGTTATAGAAAACACAGTTCCCAACATATCTGGATTCTGAATACCTGAGTTTACTGCTGGTTTTAATATCCCAAGAAAACTTAAGATACCGGAAACAAGAAAGAATGTTCCTATCCAAAAGAAGATAACTCTCAATAAATCTTCTGTATAGTTAAGTTTTTTCATATTTATTTTCTCCACAAGCATTCCATCAAAATTTTTTATCCTGTTTCAATCATATCTAATTTTACTTCAATTTAGTTAAATCCTCTAAATACATTTCTGTATGTCCACACTCTGGACAGACTGCAACTTTAACATCATCTATAGTTGTCGTTTTTTGTTTTTCATCTACATCTACAACGATCCCATAGCCACCGCCATTAACTTTAAGTCTTAAATCCGCTCTCATGACTGTTCCACACTTTTCGCATTTTCTCATTGCTGTCCTCCAAATATATGTTTCGCTTTCCTATTTTTCTTACTATATAATAGCAGACAAAATATTAACCACTGAATGATCTACCGTTCATACGATGCAATGATTTCCTTACTATCCGCTATTTTATAATCAAGCGTTTCCAAATTACCAATCAAATCAAATGTCATATCCGCATTAACTTGCAATTCATCTTCAATCTTAACTGCAGACGGCTCAACTTTTAGAAATACTGTTAATCCATAAGGCTTCGTTTCAGACTGTATCTGTATGCTATCATAAGAATATCCTTCCGGATACTCTTGCCCACTTACAATATTTATAACATTCGAAGAATCTCCTACATAATCTGTCTTGTACTGTGACAGGTCAGGAATCTCGTACAGTTCTTCTTTTCTGCCACATGCAGAAAGCAATATTGCTGATACCGTAAATAAAATAATTGGAATTACTTTTTTCATCATGAACCAGCTCCTCTTCACACTTTGATATAAAACAGCCTGCCCAATGAACCAGAAACTGCCATATATTTGCTTCTTTATTTATAGATCAGCCTTTAAACAAACGAAGCATAAATCATAAAAATTTCTGCAATCAAAATAGTTCCTAAAACACAATCAATCATCAGGTTATATTGACCAACTGTTAGCCAAGTTTTCGAATGCATCAGAACATACTTTACACTTTTTATACCACTCAAGATCGTAACTGTCAGAAGAAGTATCGGCATTAAAAAAATTTCCATCTTATTGCCAAAGTCATCTGCTGCTCCATTTCCAGCAAAGTGAACAGGAATAATCTCCGGTAAGAAAAAGAAGCTTATTATTGCAATCGCAATTCCAACGATGCAAATTCCCCATGTTAATTTCCTGCTGCTTATACCATCCATAACAGTGCCTTCCTCTCATATGTCAGATACTGGTATTTACTCAAAGCCCTCTAATAAGCTTACTTTTTGAGCAATTCTATAACAACCCAGCATGTAGCTATTGTTTGCATCAGAAAAACGAAATCACACACATATTTCATTCCAAATTTCATAGAAGAGCTCCCAATCAATCCAAAACCTATGTAAGTCGCACCTATGCTGAATATCAAAGCCAGAATACAAATAAGTACCTTATATTCTTTTTTCATATCCCTTTCCTCCCACATCTACATTAATTTGTTGATAAAGATTTAAGGTTCCATATTTCTATTTTACATGAAGAATATGCTGCCTTGCCTCATCTGGAACGATATCTAATAAATATGTTTCCTTAGAAGAAATTTTTTCAAGAAACTCATCCAGTAAATTTTCTTCCTTACCTTCTGCTATTGGCAGAAGTTCCTTATACAAAACCGTAGGAATTCCAATAGAATACTTTTCTTCCTCATATACGAGAGAAGCAAATGTCCAGTCTTCCTGTTCCTCTGGGCCTAATTCCACGATCAACTCAACAATCGGCAAATAATGACACATTTGTAGGAAACTTAAATTAACTTTTATCCGGCCTTCCTCGCCCTCTGGATCTTTTTCTATTATCTCTATTTTATCCTTTCCCGTTACGGTCATTACAACTAAAGAGTTTTTCGGAGATTCTGTATTTATCTTCTCTATTGACTTTGCTTGAACAAAGCCTTTTTCCATCGTTTCTTTTTTATACTCACTACATCCTTTTGATTCAAAAACACCATAGTAGCCGCCCAAATTGTTCATTGCTATTAAATCCGGTGATTTGTATGTAGTTTTACCATTAGCTGAAAGAAATTGATATTTTTCTATGAGCGGCTGTGAACTGAGTTTTAATACCATTGATAAGTGAACCATATACTCATAAGAGTACTTTTTCTTTCCAAGTACTGTAGTAAGTATCATCCCAAGCCAGTAATTAGTTGCACCAACTTCTGTACTATCCAAATAATCTTTTCTTGCTAAATCAAATGAAAGTTCTCCCTTTGGCAATAAAGAAACAAATGTTTCAAATAATCTAATTTTGAAATATATTTCTTCTTTACGGTCTATTATCTTTTTCTCGGTCAAATATACATCTGGCATCCCAACCGACACAATAGCATCTATTAGTTCTACCCCGGTAAATGACAAAGTTCCATTGTCTCTTCTATTATGATCAGAAATTTTTTCAGGTTCCAGATACAATTTTATCTGATAAATATCTCCACGTTTTATCTTCATCGCCTGATTCCTCGCAATTAATCGTATTCAAATTCAATTAGTTTCCATATCTACATAAAGCATATTTTTCAAAGAATTGAAAATCTCAATATTCGTAAGAAACAATAATCTTTCTGCAGAAATCACAATTATAGGCAGCTATGCGGTCTCCAGATATCCTTGCTGCCAACTCTGGATCCGTATTTAACCGCAAACTCTCAGAGCCTTCTTTCCACTCCAGTCCTGCCCCTGCACCAACCGCATGCAACTGACCCTTTCGCATTTTTCCTTCACAATATGGACATCTCGTATTCACGTCATCTCCTTTAAGTAGTTAAAGTTCCTCTTGTTACCGAGTATTATCCTGTTCCTGGATAAATTGTATATCTCCTTTCGCATATGTCTTTCGTCTAAATGTTCTTTTCTATTTTTTCTCGTTTCATACGTTCTTTCATCAATAAAACAAATTGAACGGTCCATATTACCCATGCTGCAAAACACCCGATTCCACTGTATAATAAATCTATGGCTGCCCCGGCTACAAATGGCAGTGCCATCCACATCATCCGATTTCCATATACTCTGCACATTTCTTTTTCATCATACTGTTTTCGTTCTTCCTTAGATTTCATATTATAGCCAGACAAAAATGCAGCGGCCTTTCCATTTGATTTTACAAAGCAGATTCCGAATAAAAACATAATCACTGCCATTCCCAAATCAAAGATAACACAGATTATCATTGCAGACACCTCACTTCCCACTCTGGCTATCAAATAAAAAAAGCCAAACACAACAGTAAAACTTATTATGTTTGGCTAGGTCAACTTGTTATTTTTTTATCACTTCTTATGGTTTTATTATACTATATATTTCTCTATAGTAAAACAATTTTTTATATTATTTTTTATTTTAATATTATATTTCTACTATCATCAATTTTTCAGATATTTTCAACGCATAAACAATGCTATTAGCTATAATATTTCCATAAAATTCATCATAGGTTTGTGTAAACGCAAAGAAACGGCGGCTCTGAAATCAAAGCCGCCGTTCCAAATTGTCTGCTTTTTTCTTTTGCCGTCGTGCGGCAGATAATCAATTCATTCTATTTTGAACTTCTTTTATGCCACCTGATATCTGCAATAGGAATGAATCGCCAAGAATGTAAACACAAATAATTCAATTCCTGCCGAAAGCAAAATAACATGCGGTGTCCAGAAACTCATTCCACCGATATTTAGATAATTGAAATTTGCAAGCTGATAAAGGAAATTGTTCTGCATACCGATTCCGGCGGATGGAAGTATGGTAGAGAGCCATGTTGCGCCCATCGCCACATAAGCAAAAAGTGGCAGGAAAAGAACTACAATAGAAATCAGCAAAACAGTCAATGTATTTTTGCACTTTGCAGACAGGAATAGCGTACAGCTAACGGTTGCTAAGACTGAAAGCAAGCCTACTGCGACAAGAATAATCTGCAACTGTCCCAGATTGATGTTTGGCAGGTTAATGGTAGAGTATAGCATCTGGAATGATGTTTTTAAGCAATCCGTCCCGAACGCTACATCTAAAAGAAGCTGCCCACTACGGACAGCCTCTTCTCTATAATAAGATTTTCATTACTGATATATGTCCACCAATCCTGTTTTTAACATTGAATCTGAAAACTCATATGCAGCTCCATCACCGTTAAGATTCAGATACATATTATTCAAGTCATTCTCATTTACGATCCATGCCATATTCACCTGTATACTCTCACCAGGTTTTAATGAAGAAATATAGTTTCCTCCATTTCCATAATCCTCTGATATACTGTTGTATGTCATTTCAGCTGTACGTGCAACACCATCCCATATAACACGATCGTAGTCATCTCCGGACTGTTCTGTTGGATCGTAAATTTGATATGCTCCATCTTCATGGTCCATCAACAGCAATGTACCAATATAAAGCATATGGTTAATTTCTTCATCTGACTTATTGGTATAAGTAATTGTCGCATAGACGAGCTTTTGTTTCACACTTTCTGTTTTTACAATCTCATCCACTGAATCAATGCCATTACCGGACTTAATATAAGACAGCGTATTATTTACTAAATTTCCATCAGTTCCAACTGCATCAGTCCATTCTTCCGGCACATTATTCTGACCAAGCAGCTGCAGATTGTCCTCCACCTGAACAGCATCAACACAAACTGAAATTTTATCATTTTCAATATAGTTGCCATCTCTGTCTTCACCAGATGCTGATATATCAAACACTTCACCAATCTGATGTATTAGCAATTTATTATCTGCAATGGAAGTCATCACTGCTTCTCCCGATGATTCTTCAGGGGATACCATTTCGCTCCACGTATACAAACCAGCGGTTTCAATCATTGTATCATTTTCAGTGATTACAAGGTTTTCTACCACTTTAATGGCATCCTCTTTTGAAATATCATCACCGATATAAACAGTAATTACACAATATACATCTGGACAAAGAAGGTAAATCCTTTGATTAAAAGATCCATCCTCTGCCAGGTCATTATATTTAAGATATACACCTTCATAATTGCCAAAAGTTCGTTCCTCACAGTCAACAACATTCTTATCTTGCATTACTTTGCTCAAATCATCCTCGTCTAAAAGCACAGATGCAAAGCTGAATCCTCCGGTTCGATCATGCTCAGGATATTCCAGATGAAATTCATCAATCCATTCCATACCTTCTGGAATATATCCTGCTGAGATATCTATATCATGAATTTTTTCAGGAAGATTAATTTTCCCTGTGCTGCCATCCGCCTTAATTCCCGTTACGATACTGTAGGCTCCTTGTTTTTCTAAAAACATATGATATAATTTGGCACCTGCATAGACTATGGTCGATGTAGCCAATACACATACGGCTATTGCTGCAGCCACTCTGGCACCTGTCCATTTTTTCACTCTCCTTGTCTGAATATTAACCACCTTCGTGTCCTGAAGCTGTTTTTTCACTTCGCTTTGGATCATCGTGTGGATGAACTCCGGAGTTTCAGGAATATTTTTTTTCATATCTTCTAACCTCATACTGTCAGCTCCTCACTTTCCTGTAAATTACGCTTAAGCTTTCCCCGTGCTCTGGCAAGTCTTTTTTGAACTGCTCCCTCGGTTATCTCAAGAATCTGCGCAATCTCTTTTATGTTGAAATCCTCAATATAGTACAGAATAACTGGCATTCGTAATTCTTCTTTCAAAGAATTTACGGCTCTGTACAAGTCGCTGTAGTCAGTTCTCTGATCTGTCTCAATTTCTGTCATTTCACTCATCCCTTCCAAAGAAACAAGTTTACTCGACTTTCTCAAAAGAGTATAACACTCATTGATCAATATACGAATCAACCAAGTCTTGGCATATTTGTCATTTCTCAAAGTTCCAATCTTTGAAAATGCCTTAACAATCGTTTCCTGAATAGCATCCGCACAATCTTGATCGTTAATTAAAATTGTTTTGGCAGTAGAATACAATTGTCTCTCTGAATTGAGAATCAACGTCCCTAATTCTTCTTTGGTCACTTTAACACCACCTTCTTTAGCCGGCCGGCAATTTTCATTTACATAGATTAGACGTACAGTTTTTCAAAATATCCCCAAATAAACTTTATTTTTTTAATAATAGAGGAAATAAATCTTTCCCCTCTGTTGACATTATACACCTGTCTTACTTCTTACCCATATACAATTGTGAAGGCTTTTTCCAACGTCGGTACATTAAAAAACGATAACTATGCACGGACCTGGTTAATCCGTATCTTAATCAACGAATGTTACAGCCTTGTGCGTAAATCCAGTAAATTTATCCCATTGGAAAATCTGGCTGACAGACAGGAACCGGAATCATCAACGGTATCCAAACAGATTTTAGCTTTTTGCACAACACCAAAATCAAAGAAAGAGCTTGCAGCATTTTGCGGCTTCAAAGATTTAAGAAACTTCACTTTGAAGCATATCAATCCGCTTTTAGAATCTGGGCAATTAGAAATGACTATTCCCGATAAACCTAAAAGTCGCAATCAAAAATATATTACGGTTCATTTTGAATAAACAAAGGAGCAGGGCATTGGGTAGCATCCCCATTGTCCTGCTTCTTTGTTTATTCTGTATAGATGTTCCCATTCTCATCCGTCCAGGTACCGTCACCATTGTCTGTGTATCCGACCCCATCTGCGTCACAATAATAATAATCTCCGTTTGTTGTTTCTATTACATTAACAGTACCGTTACTGCCCTGAAGTTCATGCTGTTCCAGTTGGTTTCCGAAATGATAACCTTCGTCATTCCAGGTACGATATGAATTTCCATTGGCATCTGCCCAGTTTCCATCTCCCTGATAACTGTATCGGCTCCCATAATCATCAGAATAGGTCCCATCTCCGTTATCGTAAAGAACTCTGGATTCTTCATCTCCTCCACCCGGTGCTACAATTGATGCTACACCGGAAGTAGTAGTGAATCCACTGGTATATGGTACGCCTGCTGGCAGATTTTCATAAGATGAAACAGACCCGTTGTTGTCAGAGGTAATTCCATCATCGGTCGTTTCACTTACCTGTCCGCTGTTTTCCATGGCAGGTTCATCATTTGTTTCCGCATCCGCTTTTTCCTCTTCGTCTACAGAATCCTCTGTATCTGTATTCTCTGTCACTCCTCCTTCGTCCTGTGTTTCAGCAGCTTTCTGCATAGTTACCATTTCAGAAAACGGTGCATAATCCGGTACATTATTTTTCTCTGGATCTGCATTTTTTTCAATACCAGACTTCTCCGTCTCTACTGAAACTGTATCTGTCCCGGCAGAGACATTAAATACCAGATTACCGCCTGCAAGCAGCAGCGTCACAAGAATTCCCGGAAGAATTCCTTTGCGGAGTTTCCGAATGTTCACCATATACAGAATCCGATCTTTAAACACCATTTCGCTGTCATTAAGACTTGCTGTCACATATGGAATCTGATTTTCCATGGCCACTGTCCTGAGAAGCAGCTGTCGATATAATTTATGTTCCTTTTTATTAACTCTGCGAACAACTGCTGTATCACACAGATTCTCAATATCCTTATCCGCTTCTTTCAGCATGATAAGAAGAAAGGGATTGAACCAGTATATCGATGCACAGATTCGAAGGAGCATCTTATACCAGAGATCCCGATGGCAATAATGTGTAAGTTCATGGTAAAAGATAAGTTTTCTTTCTTCTGCTGAATACCCGGTTGCTGGTAGATACAATTTTGTATGTAAAAGTCCTGCAAGAAGCGGCGTGGTAAGACCTGCGTTTTGCCTGAGCTCCGGTATTCTGCGTACGTGCTTCTTTTGACACGCTGCACGGTACATCTGAATACTCACCGTATCACTTACCTGCAGACTCATCCGTTCCAGATTCCTTATAGAAAAATAATATGCCAGCAATTCTCCTGTCAGTTTAAGTACCGCTACGCTCAGCCAGACAACAGCAAAAATCACAGCCACAATTCCCAGCCATTTATCTGATTCATACCTGACAGTTCTCTTTTGTTCCGGGATTTCTGTCAGATTTTTCATGTCATTGCTCGCAGATGATACGGTTTCTGTTACCTTCTGACTTCCCTCTGATCTGACTGCGTAATCCGTTATCTTCGGGTTTTGCGTATTCTGTTGACTGCTTTTAAGTACTTTGAAATCCACCAGTGCCAGATTCGCCGGAAGGCGCACCGGAACACAAAGGCTTATCGTAATTAACAGCCAGATAAAGTACTTCCATCTCGCTGATACACGTCCTTTAAACAGAGTCGCAAGCACTTTTACCAGTAAAATTACTACTGCTGCAATAATGTTCAGTTTCAGAATGTGCAGAACAAGAACCTCCATAATTCGCTATTCCTCCCTGTCCTCCAGGTTCTTAAGAAATTCACTGAGATCCTGGACTTCTTCCGAGCTGATTTTCTTTCCATGATAAAGTGAAGTTACAAACTTTTTTAGTGAATTCCCATAAAGTTTCTCAAGAACACTCTGGCTTTCATGTGCCTGATAATCTGACTGCGAAACCAGAGGTGTATACAGATTCATTTTTCCCTGTTTCGTCACTTCCACGAAATTTTTGTTCTCCAATCTGGTCAGCAATGACAAAATTGTTGTTGATGCAAGCTTTTTCTTCATATTGATCACTTTCTCAATCTCCGGTCTGGTCATCGGCGGAGTATTATTCCAAAGAACGAGCATAATATCCAGCTCTGATTCCGGAAGCCTCTGGTAAGTTTTTTTCACTCTTTCATACCTCCTGTTACATATTTTCTACAAATGTAGGAATAATTCTATTTTACCACGGTTCACGGAAATGGCAAGGGCTTTTGCACAATTTGCAAATACCCTTGCCATTCCTGCAGCTACTGACCACTATCAATCTATTTCTGTATAACTGTTGCCATTTTCATCACTCCATGTCCCGTCTCCGTTGTCCGTAAATCCTGTACCATTTTCGTCCTGGAAATAATAATCACCATTTGTGGTTTCCGTAACCGTCACAGTATTACCGTTTGCATCCTGAAGGTCATGCTGTTTCAACGTATGTCCCAGATGATGAGTGTCATCATTCAGAGCTGAGTAGATATTTCCATTTTCGTCGGTATAAGTTTCATCCCCATTATCGGTGTAGTTCATTCCATCATCTCCACGATATTCACAAGAATAATCTTTGTGAAGAATGTAATTAATCTCAATAGTATTTCCATCACTGTCAACTAATGTCATTGGTGAAGTAGTAAGGATATCGGAATCATCATTGCTGTCCGAGGATTTTGTAGAAGCATTTTCTTCTGTATCAGAGGAATCTGAATCTCCTCCTGACTTCTGACTGGCAGTATCTGTAGTTGCCTTATCAGAATCATCGGTCTGGTTTTCATTCTCCTGTCTGGTAAGTGAAGGATTTCCAGGATAAGAAATATATTCTACAAATTTTCTGACGTCACTGATGTCATCTGCATCTTTTGCATATCCCACTGCCATATACAGGCTGTTTCCCTCTGAATAAATTGTCTGATAGCAGGCATCGTATGTGTCATTGCATTTGGCAATCCCTGTTTTGACATCCTCCAGCGAATATTTATAGATATTTACATAATCATTTCCGTTCGTATAGCTTGCATAGGTACCTTCAGTATCTGCTTTTTCCCATTCAGATCCAGTCGGCGGCTGTGTATAGAAATCGTTATTTCCTGCTGCCATAACCGTTGCAGCTGAAAAAATCCCAAATGTTGCTACCGTCATAAGTGTCATAAATTTTGTCTTCATCGTGGATTCTCCTAGAATTTTATTTTCTACATCTGTAGAAGTTAATTGTATTCTACAACTGTAGAATACAATTGTCAATTCTTTTTTCTATATTTTTTTATCATCTCAGTTTAATTTCTATTTTTCCTTCCACTGGGCTATATAAATCCAGAGGATCTTCATCACTTTCATAAACACGTCCTTCGCCTTCTCCAAATGATTTTCGGCATACTGGACATGATAGCCAGAACTAACATTTCTTTATTTTTCTGCAATCGTATTTCCATCAAAAGTTCCGTTTTACAACATTCCTGCAGTAAAAAGAGGCCTTCCCGGATAGACCATTATTGTTCCTGTCCATCCAGAAAGACCTGAAAATTAAAATGTTATATTTCTTAGAAATTTTCCATTAAATTTCTGCAAGCATTTAAATAAAATCATGGGTCTCGTTTTTCGCAAACTTCCCATCTAGGAAAGCAAAAGTTTTGTCTTTCATCCATGTTCCCATAAATGCTCCGAAAAGCAGGATAACTACAACCACCCGCATAGCAGGTGGTTTATTTGTTTCCCAAAGTTCCGTTTTTCGGATCAGCAAAAAATTTTACAATGGAAGAATACGGTAAAAGTCAACGGATTTTTTTTACCAGTTTTACCCAATTTCCAGCTGTTCAAAAAAGACAGCCACATTGCAATAACTGCAATAACGATTCAGTGAATTATTTCCATCCATGATAAATTCCCAGGTATCTTTATAAGTACCACATACATAAAAACCATCGTCATGTAAATATTCCAGGAATTTTTCCAGCTGATCTGTATATTGGTCTGCGATGTCAAATGCCAGATCTTCCTTTTCATCATCAGTCAGATTTTCTGCCCGGTCATGCAGCACATGTTCCATATTTCTGGAAAAATAGTAGATCTCGTAGGGAAATCCTGCCACAGTTTTCCGGTTATACAAAGAATATACAATCTTTCTCTTGCTTAGATTTCTACGGATCAGCCGATCCTTATTTTTTGCCTCTATATGTGCATCAAAATATTTCGTTCATGATCGTTTACCAGTTTCGTAAATATAACAGCCCGTGCATCTTCATCCGTCGGCCCTTCTACAAGAAACAGAATAACTTTTTTAGTCATTAGCACGTATCCTTCCTGCCCGCCTCATAGCAAGCTCCATCTCATATATATTTGTTTCATTGTAGAGCTTTTCTTTTTGCCCGCCAAGCTTGATCGTCCGTAAATAAGATAACCGGGTATTTTGCGTATTTTTGATATAAGTAGATTTTATATAGCAATTCTCAGGATTCACAGTCGTATAAAGCAGAGAATCGTTTTCAAGAATCTCCAATGGGCGTAAGTTATGTGATGTAAAGATCAATTGTCCCTTAGCTTTATCCTGCATAACTTCCAGACATTCTCCCAATAAATACTCATAAATACCAGAATCCAGCTCGTCTACCACAAGGCAATAAGACTCCCTGTTATAGCAGGCAACTAAATTACTGCAAATAGAGATCAGCTTCTTTATTCCTGCGGATTCATACAAAAGAGGAATCCGGTTCTCTCCACGCATGGCAATGATTTCAAACTGCACTCCGTCTTTTCCATCCTTCAATAGCTTATCAAACGCATTATAAATTTCTATATTGATCTCAGGTATTAATGATTTCATTACAATATTGATCTGCTTGATCGTATTTGCTACATAAGGAAAAACTTCTTTTGGCACCACATTTATATCTGTGAAGCGTAAGAAGATGCCTTCACCTTTTTTTGGTATCGTGTCCGACCAGTCAATATTAACCGGCATACTTTCCAAATTTAAGGATAAGTAGCCGTATTGTGCGTTTTCAACAACAGCAAGAGCATAAATTCCATATTTCTGAAAACACTGACTCAGTAGAGCAAGCAATGCAGCTTCACCCTCGGCTTTTTCAAAGACTTCCTGCGCTTTTCTTGAAAATAAAAAGGAACTTACCTCTGGAACTCCCTTTTCCTCATTATAGTTCTGTGTTGCCTGCTCTGCGACTCCAAGTGCAATGACATTCTGGATATCCTTAGAAAAACGCTCATACAATTTCAACGGACGAAAAAGCTCTTTCTTGCCTTTTTGGTAATCAAAAACAGGTGTGATCCGTTTTCCTTCGGACATTTCTCTCTGGCTGAATTTTTCTTTACTGATGCAGAAGCTCTTCTTACCGTTTTTCAGCAGTCCAATTTCATATTCTACCAGATAGCATTTTTCTTCGATTTTCAGCTCAAAGCGATACTTTACAGTGGAGGTATCACTTGCTTCATTTATATAATAATAAAAATTTGACGGGATCTGACGTCCGGAAAGAAGATATTTCAGCAATACCATACAGTCCACAACTACTGTTTTTCCAGATCCATTGGCTCCGTAGATTCCTAAAATGCTTCCCTTTTTGTTTTGGGGCATTTCAATTTCGCCGTGTATCACATTTTTTATGTTGTTGATTTCTATTCCCAAAAGCCGAACAGCGTATTTCATCTCCATCACATCTCCTTTCAGCTTCATTCACCTGTACTCAGTATATCTTATTATATCTCAAAAAATCAATTCTTATTCTATTTTTGTTAATTTCTTTAACATTATTTGAATTATTTTTTAAAAACAAATATTCTACTTGCAGTAAACATGTTCATTTCTAAGGGGATAACGGATAATTCTTAATTATTTTACATTTAAAAGCAACCTTACGCTAAATAAATGATACACCAATTATAGTTTTAAGAAAGACGAGGGAGAATTTACAAATATGACTTGTCATTTACCAGATGATTTAATTGTTCTGATATCCGGTGTTCCGGGAGCAGGAAAAACAACAATATCGTATGAACTTCTTAAAATTTACACGGAAATCAGGCTCATCGAAGAAACGGATATAATTAGAGATATATTAAGAGGGTATAATATTTATTTAAAGGAAACTTGCAATTTTGAATTTGATAAGGTCTGTTCACATGACATTTTTTTGACTTATGATATGGCAAAAGAACAATGTAAAATAATGAAAGAATCTATTTTAAATATTATAAAACGCCAACAACGAAAAAAAATTCCTACTATAATCAATGGCGTACATATTATTCCAGAGGAATTATATTTATGCACGCCATATCAAAATATAGTTTATATTAATCTATATGTAAACTCTGAAAATGCATTGTGGAATCGACTTAAAAATCGAAATCCTGAAAAATACAAATCAGAATGTATACCATTATTATATCAAACAAACACTGATTTAAATAACAGTATCCATCGTATACCAACTAATATATGTAAAGTATATTCAATTGATGTAAGTAATAAAACCATTTATGAAACACTTTCAGATATCCATAAAATTTTTATAAATCTGTATGGTAATTAGAACAAATTTATAGCTTCATTCCAAATGTTAGAAAATTTGCGAATACACTCTTGACCTCGTGGGGAAGATGCGCTAAAAATCTCAAATTTTGTATCTGTCATAAGCTGGGGATACCCGTTTTCATCAAAATGAGGTTTTGCGTAAATGATGCAATTATCCAAGCGTATAATAATTTCTTCTCTTCTATTTGAGTACATGCGAAAACATTTTTGTAAGAGTTGATTATCACCTATTTGATATTTGGCGCGTTTAATTGTTGCTTTGAGCTCTGGCAAAAATATATCTTGTTGTTTATGAGCATGCTTCACTTCATCCGAATTGGGGTTTAAAAACAAACAACGAAAATCGATTCCAAACATTTGATTGTTTAGTGATTTTTCTTCCAAATAATCAAATAATTCCTTGAAATTTCCACCAAATAATTTCATGTTTTTTCTTCCGTATATCCATAAATATTTTCCTGTATACATAAAAGATTGTATTATGGCCTTCCATAATTCAAATGTTTCAAATCCGGTTAGAAAATAGGCAGTTTTATTTCTGTATATAGGGCTTTCAATTCTAAATGTATTATTTGAAATAAGTAAATCAACAAAATCTTCGCATTGAGCATCAACTTTACGATATTTTTCTCGAATTTCATCAATTCTTTTAATAAAATTTGAAAGTAATTCTCTAGTATAAACGGAATCACATAAATTAAAACAATTTATAAATGATTCTTCAAAACTTATACTATTGATATTTATTTCTCTCGCAATATTCATAGGATTATCAATCCAAGAGTGCCAGTTGTGATCTTCATCAAATAATAGTGGAATTACCATTTTGTTTTGACCGCATGCATATCCGGCTTCATATAGTAGCCATGGAGATTTTTTGTTATCGCGAGTGAAACACAACAATACTTTATCACATTCAGAAATTTTTTGAATAATTTTTTCTTGAACTTTTTCACCTGCTGAAATGTTATCCTCAGACATAAAAATATTCAAATGAGGATTCAGAGTTTCTAATAAATTTTTCACTTCAAAAGCAAATTCTCTACTTTTGGATTTAGACCAGCTAATAAATATATTATCTGACATAAAAAATGTCATCCTCCTTCAAAATACAATTTTTATTATTTAATAATATTCTGTAATTGAGCTATGGCTTAGATATCTGGGTACAGATAATTAAGAATTATCCATTCATTATCTTATTTGGATTATAGCAAATCTCGCCAGATTTTTCTATTGAATTCATCCCAATATAAAATTTTTTCATTATTCTTAGTATATTTATGCCTTACCAATATTTTTGTATGCAAAAAAGACCGCCATTTTTCGCCGATCTCCTCTCCTGCATTTTATATATGTAACTTTATACGTTCCTTTACGCTGCTCCTATGATCTTCATGTTATTCCGTGGATGCATATCGCGTAGGATTTCTGCCTGTTTTCTGGCTGCCACATGAATGTAGATCTGGGTTGTCTTTATGGAAGAGTGGCCCAGTATCCGCTGTACACAGCTTATGTCCACTCCCTCCTCAATCAGATATGTTGCAAACGAATGTCTGAACATATGCGGCGTGATATTTCTTTCTATTCCAGCCTGAGCTGTATATTTTTTTAGCATCAGTCGAATGGACTGTTCCGTATACCGGTTGCCCCTGCCATTTACAAAAAAATATCCACTTTTTTTAATCGCCGCTCTGTTTTCAGCATAATATTTCCGCAAAATATCCAACACTGAGGTACTGCCAATCTGAACATATCTTTCTTTCGCTCCCTTTCCCATGAGTTGAATCAGCCCAGTATTCAGATTCACATTTTCTGCCCGTATATTTGATATCTCATAAACTCTGGCCCCGGTTGCAAAGAAAATCTCGATTACTGCCACATCTCTCAGGCAATATTTATAAACCGTCTCCGATTCCTGCTGCAGACAGCCATACATATGGTTTAATAAATGTTCAATCTCTTCACGCGGTATAATTCTCGGAAGAATCAAATTTTCCTTAAATTTGACTTTTATTTTTCGAAATGGACTTTCTTTAATCAATTCATTCTCTTCCAAATAACTATAATATGCTTTGACAGAGGCTATTTTGCGTTTCACTGTTTTTTGCTTATATTTTTTATGTAATTCTGTAATATATTCCTCAATCTTCTCTTTGTCTGGCTCTTCGCAAGCAACAAAAGTAAAATACTGATTGAGATCGATTCGATATGCTTTTACTGTTTTCTGATCCAGTTCCTTTCTATATGTGCAATATTCCAGATACGGTACTAATTTATCCTGCAATCTCATTTTTCGTTCTCCCCTACGTTTTTTAACATTCTCCATATCATACTACCATTTCACCAGAATATTTTCAGAAATTTTACAAACAAAAAGACAGACATATTCCATATCATATTTTCTTAAAAATAAAAAGTACAGCCTTTCGGTTCATCCAATTAGCTGTACTCGCATTTCTTATCTAGTTTTATGGTAGTATTCTTCAGAATATTGCTCAGAAAAATCTTCAACATTCAGATGATGTAACGTTAAAAATTCATGTAAAGTATCATCAGATATCTCATCCAGGGAAAACGGTTTTAATTCTTTAATAAACCCTTTTATCTGATCCTTCAGGATCTTAAGTTTATTTGGACGAATTATCTTAACTTTATGTGTAAAATCTCCCTCATAAGAAAGTGTCTTTGTCGAAATAATCATAAATCTGTCTACATTTGCATTTGGGCCATATTGATCTTCAAACCATGCACAATGGTTATTCATTTGTCCCGCTTCATGTTTCGTGATTTCCTGACGGGTTCCGGACACCTCACTTTTGCATTCAAATAATAAATAATGATCATTCGAACCACACCAAAGATTATCAGGTCCCTTCCGAATTTCTTTATCTGGACGCTGGCTGACATAGCCAAGTAAAGCGCCAACATCTTTTAATGCAGCTTCAAATTTAGTAGCTTCAATACCAAAAGACAAATTATCTAATGTCGCATTAACTGACAAAAACAATTCACCATAATCTGAAAATTTCCGCATATATGTTCTGATATTATTTAGGCGGTCTTGGTGTATATAAGAAATTTTTGTATAATCAATTCCTGTACTCGGTTTTAAAAGCTGTGTATTTTTCTTAAATGCACTTTTTTGAATTTTAATCGATTCTGCAATACTTGTCGGATATGTATATCTTGCTAATTGCTGTAAATACCAACCCTTTTCTGTGTCATCAACATTAAGCCCATCAATCAATCGCTGCATGGAAGAAATAGCTTTCTCATACTCACCTTCACAAAAAAATTGTTCTGCCTGCCGTTCTTTTAAAAGCCTGTCATATACCTGTGATTCTGCATTATCTTCTACAATCGTATCCATTTCAGAAGCATAATATTCTTTCCAGCCTTCATCACGCACTAACATCTGCTTTATCAAAGAAAGCACAACTTTTATAGGGCTTTCAGTTTTATCTTCTTTCGCCATGTCAGCAATTTCGATGCCAATGTCAATTTGTTTTCTCGTTTGTGGTGAAAAGAATTTATTAGTTGCAATACTCCGCATAAACCGAACCAATTCTGAGCCAATTATTAAAATGGCGCAATAATCTTTTTCACCACGGACACCTCTGCCAATACCCTGTTCAATTTTTTGAGCTATCCGTTTATTGATCAGTTCACTATTTGGACACGCCTGTTCTTCATAGCGATCTGCCAAGCTATCAAAATACGGAAGGCTATCCATAATCAGTATTCGACAACTTTCATCAGGCAAGTCAATGCCATCATATCTGTTATTAATTACAACGATTTTTGAAAAAATTCCTTTTTTTAACTTATCAAGTTCCTCAACAATATTTCCCGTAGTAGCCGTAATTGCTCCTAAATTTTGATATTGTCTACAATTTTTCGTACTAGGCACCAATGCCACTATGCCAAATTTTGAAAGAGAGCTCTTGCAAAAATTAGTGACAATTAAATCATGATCACAAGATTCTTCAACAAGCGATGGTATTATCAACATTTTTTCGCCAGACCATTTTTGTTTTTCATTCCGCAACGGATTCTTCACAGCCTCTGGCCTAAACTCTAAGCCCTTTACAAAAAATGAATCATCCTGAGTTGTTGCAGACATTAAAATTCTATGCGTAGCATATGAAAAAGAACCAAAAGTACGAATGCTAACATTATACGGAGAAATCTCAATTTTACTTCCGGATATGTAACAACAATAATTTTCTATCTGATCACGCATAAGAGGCCACGTATAATATATTTGACTGTTTTCCTGGGCAGCAGACAAAATCTTTAGCATTTCTGTTTTCTTATTATTCCAGCTCCAGTACGGGACTGCCATAAAAGTATTATAATCTCCAGCCTGAATATCAAGCCAGCTTCCTTCCCCTTGTTCAATCATATCATCATTGAAAAGTGTCAGAATCTTCGAGTAAATTTCAGGATTTTCACTTTTGCTTATTGAAATGGTAAAAGCGCTTTTAATGGTATCTATACAAGCATGTGAATCATCCATAAGAACGGCTCCCGTTTTTATATAGTTGTTGTCTGTTCCAAATACAGATCTTCCGTTAAATATTTTCTGTACATGAGTAATAAGTATTTTGGAACCTGCAAGAAAATCATTTGGGATTTCGGTACTTTCACCAAATGTACAAAAGGGAATACCAAATTTATCCGCTTCTGAACATACCTGCCTGACAAGATATTTATTAGGACATATATAAAGACATGGCCCCTCCTTTGAATTGAGTAAAGATTGAAGAAGTAGCAATCCTACTAATGTTTTCCCTTCGCCAGTATGCAATTTAATAATTAAATCCTTATCTGCACGTCGTTTTGTATACCACTCAGATAGAACAATTTCCTGTGCTGGGCGAAGAGGACCAGCAACGCTTTTTCGGTCTAAAGTTCCATATAACTCAATGGGATTAGTTTTCGGTGTTATTGTTCTGCTTGCTAATTTTTTCTTAAAATCAATTGCCATTAAACTCCCTCCTATTGTCTCTCTACAAAATATTTATCTGATCCATAGTCGCAATTATATGTACTTTTTTCTTTTGACAATCCATAACGTATCTTTTGAATTCTGCTCTTTTTGCCTCGTCATCATCCAGATATTTATATACCTTATCTAAAGCAATCAAAGAAAAATCGCAGACAAATGCAAATATATTTCCTCCATTTTGGGGATTTCTAATTCGTTGTAAATAAAGGCCATCTGCCACTGCCTGTATTGCTCGCGCAGCATTTAGTGCATGTATTTCATAAGAAAGTCCCCCATAAATCCCCTCATAATATTTTTCATGTCCAGTTTCTCTCATCATCTCTCGAAAGTTCTGTACATTAGTTCCGATTTCATACCATTGAATATGTATTTTGTTGATATTTTTTCGTTTCTTTTTCTTCCAGTATTTTCGTTTGGACTCTATGGCTTTCTCTCTGGCATCAGCCACTTCCTTAAACAGCTCATTTGTATCTATCAAATGCTGAAAAGCATCTTTTTTTCGCTGAAATCTTTTACTATCTTCCGTAAACTGCGCTTCACCCAGTAGTTTAATTGCATTTTTACTCTTTTCGGATTTTCTGGCAAAAAGCTTTTCCCCTGTCTCAATTTCTTTATAATGCTGTTCCAGATAATATGCAGCAGCCCTCTTTCTGGTATCTTCTTTTAAAATAAATTCCAGACCTACGGTGTTTTCAAGCAATGTCCTTACAATAACTTGCATCGGCGAAAAAGCTCCTGCATCTATAAGAATATTGAGTGCATCTAGCTGTTCCATTATTTTCCTGAGAAAAAGGCATATTACTGTGTCTACAAATTCATCCTGTGCAGATGTTCTTGCAGTAATCTCATTTATGAGTTCCCCATATTTTATTATAATAGAAGCAAGCACCTCACTCGCTTCCTCAATTATTTTCTTATTATCCTGATCTTCTTTAATGTTATAAAACATATTGCCAAAGAGTTTTAAATAATTGTCTTCCATGTTTCTCCCCATATAGATACTTTACGTTTTTCCCTCCTTTATTTTATCAGTTTTTTCTGATAAATGCTACCCTACATCTTTAATTCTGCACAACAAAAAAAGGCAGTAACACCCTTTTGGTTAGGATATTACCGCCCTTTCACACTTCAAATACTGCGTATTCTCTAATTGAAGCCCTGCTTCATTCCACGCAATCCATTTTCGTACTGTATTCTTGAAAAATACCAGATTTTACCCTGGATTTTTCTGCAGATATGATTTTCAAACAAATAGCATTCACTGCACAATTCTGGATTATCCCGTCTCCATCCGCTTTTTTCCAGAAATTCCTCTATATTTTCATATACTTCAATGCAGCTTTCTGCAAGCAGTATTTTTTCCACCTCCTGCTCCTTCAGATAAAGTCCAAATTCCTTGGCAAGCAGAACTCTGAATCCATAGCTTCATATACCTGCTCATCCAGTATCTGAAATTCCTGCTGCTGTTTTTCCCACTTTCGGTACCAGTCCGGAATATGATCCACAACCTTTTCCATCTTCAGTTTTCCGGCATCTGCATGTTCCGTATAATCCATTTTCTTAAACCGAAGCACATTGTTTCCTCGGATGATCAGGATTCCCTGATCCAGCGGATAACGAAGGATCTCATCTGGCAAAAGGAGCTGCCGTTTTCCAATGGAACGTGATTCCGAATATTCCGGCACATAGTCTGTGGCACGAATCGTAAAAAAGTTCTTTCGGATAGAAGCAACTGAAACTGTAATCTCACCGATCCGGTCACTGTAGTAGGTAGCGGTTGTCATATCATTACAGCCCAGAAAGATTGAGAAATCACAGCCGCCAAGGATCTCTTCCCACTGGTTGTCCGGATAACGGTTCTGAAGCTGTGGAATATTCTGAAACAGGATGCTCATGCCTATCCGCCGGGATCTGGCCGTAGCCAGTTTCTTTTTAAAATCCGGAACAACACCGATATTTGGAAATTCATCCAGTATAAAACTTATCGGTACTGGTAGGACACGTTCTTCCGTTCTGTCAGCCAGACGAACCAGCTTGATACTTAAAAATGACGTAAACAGTGTAGCAAGCATATCGTATGTAGAATCCTGATTCAAATGCAAAAATTTGATCCTTTAAAGAAGTATTCTTTTCGAAAGGCACGTGATTGGAAGTATCCGCTATGGTGCTCTTTAGCAGTCAATGCTTATCTGGACTGGCTTAGGAGAAGCTTCCATAGTGAAGGTACCATTAGGTCCTATAAATATGTTGTATACAATTTTTGTGATTTTCTTTTGCTAAAAAAGTTAAGTTCATTTGAAGATCTAAATCGAAATCTGATAAATGAATTTCTTAGGATTGATCTGCATAGCACGGTAAATGGCACCTCTGGAAGAAATAGCGTTTTACGTCAATTCATAACATTTCTGGAAGATAATAATTATCTTGCGGATCAAACAATACATGGCGTAATACCGGCAAAGCTTGCTCACCACAGAAAAATCATTACAATATTGTCAGATGAGCAGATATCATGTATAAATGAATACCGTAAAACATGTAATTCACCAATCGAACTTAGAGATGCTGCAATGGTTATGATAGGACTGAAACTTGGATTTAGAAGCTCTAATGTTATCAATCTGAAGCTTTCGGATATCGACTGGATGAATAAAAAGATATCCATCACACAATACAAAACGAAAGTCTCTATCTCCCTGCCCTTAAGTGTTGATGTCGGGAATGCAGTTTTCAGATATATGAAATACGGGAGACCTGAATGTGATGACCCGCATGTATTTGTTAGACATAAGGCTCCATACGGAATTCTTTCAGGAAAGATATGTTCAAATGCCTTGAATCGAGTTTTGAGTACTGTCAGCGACGGTTCATCTGTTAAATTTCATACATTAAGAAAAACATTTGCAACAAGTATTTTGAAAAACAATGCTGGTGTAGAGCGTGTTATAGATGCATTGGGGAACCGGGATTCAACAACAGTAAATGTATATCTTACATACGATGAATTGCATATGAGAAAATGTGCACACTCTCTCAAAGAGATGTCTATTCCGATGGGAGGTGCAACCAAATGATTCTTGAAGAATATATTTTTACCAGTTGTTTTTTGAATGATATACAGGGACTAATTGAGCAGAAAAAGCAGTCGGGTTATATCTATGATTCAGCGAAATACATCCTTATACAATTTGACAAGTTTTGTGTAGAGAATCATATCGATAGGGCAATCATAACAAAAGAATTATCGGACACATGGCTGTCTTATCATGCAGATGAAGCAAAATCGCGCCGTGCAAGCCGTATGAGTGTGCTGCGGCAACTGGTTCAGTACATGAATTCACAGGGCAGTGAATGCTACATTCCCTCAAAATTTTCCGCCAAAAGTTATCGAGTTCCATATGTTATGAATGAACGTGAAATTAGGGAATTCTTTACAGTAGCAGATGATTACATCCCAAAGGTGAATGCCGATCGTTTTAGCATACTGGCTGAGGAATATAAAGTACTGTTTCGCTTTATTTATTGCTGTGGATTACGTGTATCAGAAGCACGTAAATTAAAACTGGAAGATATAGATTTTGAAAGAAAAACAGCTCTAATACTACGCTCGAAAGGGGATAAGGATAGGTTGATCTATATCGCAGATGATGTATGCAACATGTGTCTGGATATGCTGGATTTATTGCATGATAAGTATCATTTTTACTCAGAATATCTGTTTCCATCATCTGATCCCAATACCCCCTTGCAGGTGGCATCTATAAACAAAAAATTTCAGGAATTCTGCAATAATATTGTATATATATGTTTTTAATGAAGATATTTGATATGTATTACCAACTAAATAAAGGAAATTCAGTATTCCTACTTCATACTCAGTTACACGAACCAATCCAAAATTTTCATTTAAGTTCAAATCATGTTCACATGTTAAAGACAAAAGGACTTCTCTGGTCTTATAAGAAGGATTTTTCTCAAACTTTTCCACACATTCACATAATGTATCTAAAATCTGTTCACGCGCATTCGCTGGCCATTTTTCTGGCTTGTCAGCTGTTTCTTTCTCATAATACATTTCACTGCCCTTCCGTTCATATAAAATTAAAAGCAATTCTTTTCATCTTGAATCAAAATCAACATGATTATATTATATCCTCAGAATCTGCTTTTTTCCAGCAAAATAACGCCCCAGCCATAAAGCCAGAGCGTTACATACTTTCCATATCAAATTACCTTAAACTTTTTCTGTGCCATCGACTTTTCCTTTATAATTTATCAGTCTCCAAAATTTCTTTTTTCGAATCTTAATTTTCTGCTCTTCAGCACTATATTCAGCTTGATAAAAAGTAAAATCTGATAATTCGTCCTTATGCTTTATCAGCTTATCCAGAATCTGTTTTTTATCATATTCACTGGTTCTGATTCCAAAGATAACACCTTTCAAAAGGTTCCAATCAAATGACATATTCTGCTTTTGAGGAACATCAAATTCACCAAATGTATTTGACACAGCTACCCTAAATTCCTTTTCATGTTCCCAGTTTTTTGTCTTGCGATAGATTTTCGCATCATAGATCTTCCAGTAACGTTTTCTCCATTCCTCTACATCAGAAAATGCTTCATAACAGGAACTGACGCCGTCTACTCCAAGTAACCATTCTCTTATTTGAACCATAGTCAATCGTCCTAATGTCTGGAAAAAATTACATTCAATGGACTCTCCACCATAAGAAATTGCTCTTACATCAAGAGGAATATGTCGCCCTCCTACCTTAAGTTTTGCCTCGTCACCTGTATCATAAATCAGACATACACCCTTATGACAATCTGCATAGTTTCCCCACATAGCAGAATTATCATTTTTTTTAGAAAAACAAACAACATAGCTTTTGGGGTATATCATATCCCTCAACTGAGCCACAAACACTTTTGGAAAATCAGCCATAACAATTAACCACTTTCTATGCTGTTGAACTACTGAATTGCCATCATTATTATATATTTGTTCTTCAGAGCCTTTACCATGAAGAAATATGTCGTTTTCTGCACCTTTCATTATATAGGAGAATTCCTTCATTTCCTCGAATATTTCTTCCATAGATTCAATTGTCTGGACACGCATTTTTTCATTAGAAAAGACTTTCTTTATTGCATCTACTAATTTTTCCACAGAAAGTGAAAAATTAAGAAGTTTAATCTGTTTCTCAGCTTCCTCTGCAGGTACAAATTTATTTTTCTTAAATTCTTCCAGACACCTAATTAGTGCATTATTATGAATATAAAAAAGAATATATTGAAGTTCCTTTTCTGATACTTTCAAACAATTGTCACCATAAACTCCTGCCAGATTTTGTACATCTGTATCCGTTATGAACTCTTCTCCTAATTTCAATAAAATTTTCTCAAAAAAGTTATTTTTATAGCAATGAACATCTGCAACCAAAGTACCATGATATAACGTTTCATCATCGGCTTTCAGAATATAGAGTTCCAGTGCACGCGCTACGCTATATATATAATGTCTGAACAATCCCTCCCAGGCCATCTTATCTCCCTGCCAGAAAACACGTACAAACCCTTCCAACGGATCATTTAACTCTTCTTTCGATGCAAAATGAAAAGTGCCATTTTCAATTTCTAATAATGCACTGCTTATTGAACGGTAGTGGTATAATTTCATTTTTTCCTTCTTTCGATAAATTATTCAAATAGTTATGATGAAGTCTGCTCTTCATAAACCATGGATTGACATGCAGCTTCCTATACGAAAGCTTAATACCTATCTTCTATTTTTTCTTATTATTACCGTCTCATAACCAACTCTCTCACTTCGAACATGTAGTAAAAAATCTATCGTACCAGATAAGGAATGTTAAAACTGTCCAGATTTTACGGCTGTTATCTGCTTTTTTATTTTTATGGTCGTTCAGGAGCTGGAGCAGTTTCTCTGTATGGAAAAATTCTTCTGCTTCTTTCGAGGTAAATAAATCTGTTACCATCTGATACCAGTCATCCTGCCGCAGCCACACACGGATTGGAATGGGGAAACCAAGTTTCTTCCGTTCATTGGTTTCCTGTGGAAGAAATTCTGAAACAGCTTTACGGAAAATATATTTGGTTGTACCTGCTGCAATCTTGGCTTCTTTCGGAAGCTTTGCTGCAAAGTTAAAAACTTCTTTATCCAGAAATGGTACCCTGACTTCCAGGGAATGTGCCATGCTCATTTTATCTGCTTTCTGCAAAATATCGCCAGGAAGCCAGTAGTTCAGATCTACAGACTGCATTTTTTCCATGTCTTGAAGTGAGCCTCTGTTTTCTGACTCAAGCTCTTCATAAAATTGACTTAAATATTCCTGCGTGGAAGGTCCTGTTACTTTATTTTTCAAAATCTGTGCTTTCTCTTTTTCACAGTAAATATATGCATTTCCGATGAAGCGTTCTTCTACTTTCATTCCTGCGCGGATAAGGAAATCCCGTCCTTTCACGTCTGGCAGCTTTGCAGCCAGTTTTCTGACAGTGCGTCTGAGCACGAACGGAATCCAGGCAACTTTCTTTAATGCTTCAGGCTCTCTGTAAATATTGTATCCACCGAAAAGTTCATCTGCGCCTTCCCCGGAAAGGACTACCTTAACATGTCCGGCAGCCTCTTTGGAAAGAAAATAAAGTGCAACTGCAGAGGCATCCCCAAGTGGTTCATCCATATGATACATCACATCTGGAAGGGCATCCCAGAATTCCTGCTTGGATATGATTTTCACATGGTGTTTCAAGCTTGCTTTTTCTGCCACTTTAGCAGCTTTGTTTACTTCACTATATCGGTCTCCCTCATCAAATCCCACTGTGAATGCCTGATCTGCACCGGAGGCAGAAGCCAGATACCCGGAGTCCACTCCCCCGGATAAAAACGCGCCGACTTCCACATCGCTTAACATGTGGTGCTTCACCGAATCCTTTAAAATCTCTGCAAGCTGGCTCCGCAACTGATCCATATTCGTCTTACGGTTCCACTTGCCAGGTGTAAGCTTTGTTTTGAAATAAGTCTTTATTTCATAGTTTCCGTTTTTATATAAAAGCATATGTCCGGGCATAAGTTTATAGATTCCCTTAAAAAAGGTCTCTTCCAGAGGGGCATATTGAAATGACAAATACTGCTCCAGGGCCTTCTGATTTACTTTTCTTTCATAGCCTGGAAATGCAAGAATACTCTTAATTTCAGAAGCAAATACAAAGTGTCCATCTATTTCGGCATAGTACACAGGCTTAATTCCAAAGAAATCCCTTGCAAGCATCAAAGTCTGCTCTTTTTCATTCCATACTGCAAACCCAAACATTCCCCTGAGCTTATCCAGTGCCTTCTCCCCATACTGTTGAATGGTATTTACCAGAACTTCCGTGTCAGAATGGGTACAGAAAGAAATGCCGGAAGCCTCAAGTTCTGCCCGCAGTTCCTTATAATCATAGATTTCCCCATTAAAAACAATATGCAGGTTTCCGTCCGCACTTTCCATAGGCTGCTGCCCATCTTCTAAATCAATAATACTAAGTCTTCGAAAGCCCAGCGTAATCTTCTCCCTGCAAAAAGAGCCTTCACTATCCGGGCCTCTATGTTCAATGGCCTTCATCATCCTTTCAATTACTGTCTTCTGATCCTGTCTGTAACCTGTAAATCCACAAATCCCGCACATTTTTTCCTCCGTATCCATTTGATGTAGTTTAGACACTGCAACGACTTTTGTTACAGTCCCAAACTATTTTTACCGATATTTTATCATAAAAATGTCTGTTTGTTGTAAAATAAAAATGTCTTTCTTATCAAATACTTATATTTCAAAATAGCTTTTATATCTCATATAACATTTTATAAAAAAAGAAATGTTTTCCATTCCCTTATTTGCTTACGGAAAACGTTTCTTTTCATTTACTCTTCATGAAGATTTCCGTTCTCATCGATCCAGGTTCCGTCTCCGTTATTGTAAAGGACTCTGGATTCTTCATCACCTTCACCTGCTGCTACAATTTCCATTCTGTTCATCGGAGGTGTATTATTCCAAAGAACAAGCATAATATCCAATTCTGATTCTGGAAGTCTCTGATATGTTTTTTTCACGCTCTCATTCTCCCTCTTTCTACAAATGTAGGAACGATTTTATTATATCATATCAGTCTATTTCTGTATAGCTGTTTCCATTCTCATCAGAGATTTCGCTTTTAGTTTGTTACTGTTCAAAGGTATGTATAAGTCATTGTAAAAAGTGACGAAATTATTTTCTCTATTTTGTGGATAATTATCTTCAGCAGAAAAAACTGTATTTATAGTTTTTTCTGCTGTTCTTTTTCACAAAAGTTATACACCGAATCCTATCCATTCTTTCAGACAGAGGCCTTATATCTACTCATTTCCAATCTTATAATGGAGATTTATCCACAGTCAGATTGCCCAATGGGTCATTTCCGGAAATTCGCTTTTTTCCTGCATTTCTGCTATACTTTTTTCAAGAAAGAGAGGTTGTTTTTATGGAGATTGATTTTATACAGGAACTAAAAAAACGTGATGAACTTCTTGACGGCTATCTCAGGCAGATCGAGATCCAGGAGAAATTCATCCAGAAACAGAAAGAGCTGATCGAATATCTCGAGGATCATATCTCAAAGATCACAGATATCGTCAGCAGTGTTTAGCAGGACTGTACCGGAGGAAAACGTATGCCTGATACTTATGATCATATCACTCTCATGTGTCGGCTGAAAGCTGCACAACGCAGAAACAAAGAACTGGAATCTGGTGAAAGATATATCCAGTTAGAAGAACTTCATCAGAAAGAGTACAACGTTTATGAACATAAGATTGAGAAGCTGAAAAAAGAACTTGCAGATGCGCACAAAGAAACGATCCGTGTGCGCAATTACTGGTTTCAGGTACTGGAGGATATGCTCCGGGAGTTTGAAAAGGCACAAAAAAGGTCCGCGCAGGAACTCCGAAAAATGGAGATCCGTGCACTGAATGCAGAAAAGCAAAGAGAGGATGCACTGGATAAAGCAGCCGTTTTCAGACATCAGTTTTATGAAGCGGCATCCAGACTGGAAGAAGAACAGGGCATTTCTGTCCGACCTGACGGGTGGAAAACTGAATATTTCCAAAGGCATGATAAGCAGACTAAACCGGAGTTTGCTTTAAAAACTGAGCCTGAACGCAGGTCTGCCTATGCAGATATGCTGCTTTCCCCTGTTATGCATACAGATTGTACAAATGCCAGGGAAAACGGAAAGAGCTGCCAGGTATATGTCTATGCAACACCGGACGGAAAAGCCCTGTACTTTGCCCGCGAGAAAAAGGGACACGAAGGAGTAAAGGGTACGGTTACAGAAGACTATCAGGGGATCCTTGTCCATGACCATGATATTACCTTTTATAATTATGGAGCAGATCATCAGGAATGCCTTGCCCATGTACTGCGGTATCTGAAAGCCAGCATAGAGAACGAACCAGACCGTACCTGGAATAAAAAAATGCATGCACTGGTGCAGGAAATGGTCCCCTCCCGGAATACACGGTTCTTTTTTAGTGTATCGATCGGCTGAACCGTATCAAACTTATTATTCCAATAGCTGCAATCAAAAGCAGCAACCAGCTATATTTAAGCCTTGTACATATAAAAGTGCACAGGAACAGTAACAGGCAAGAGCCAATCACATTACAGTTAACCATCCAGTCTATTACTTTACCTGTGCATGAGTTCACTATCATATCTCAATTTGCGCTTTTTATTCTGAGTATCTGGATGAAACAATGCATTTTCACGTATTCCGCTATCTTTCAAAGCCTTTGGATAAAAAACGCTTCCTCAGAAATTTTCAGGACGCATTAGCTTATTACAACACTATGACTCAAAAGATTCCGATAGAAACTCATGATGGAATATATACTGTTCCATATTCCCATATTATTGCCATTGAAGCTCAGGTAAGAAAGGTGATCATACATACGATAAAAATATTCCGAATTTAAAAATACCTATCTTCTGTATCTTGAAAGTATGAGGTAAAACTATAGGGGACATGTAATCTTGCTATTTTTCAGATTCGTAGTCGAGGCGATTGTTATGTGGCATTACTCATCCAGCCTTTTTCTGCCAAAACACTCTGGCAAAATGAGAACTGGTTGCATTTGTCTACTGTATTGTACTTTATTTCTGTTCTCTCTTATAGATAAAGTATGGAACATACATTATCGTATACGAAATATTTTTTCTTACTCTTTGACTATTTTCCGAAGTATTCCATCTTCCATCTCATATACTTCATCACATAGAATCTCTATATCCTCCCGATTATGACTTGCCAGTATAATCAGCCTATTTTCATTCTTCATCTTCAGCAAAAGCTCCCGGATTTCTGCTACACCATTTTTATCAAGGCCATTCATTGGCTCATCCAAGATCAGGATTGGTGGATCTTCCATAATAGCCTGGGCAAGTGCCAGCCTCTGCCGCATACCAAGCGAGAATTTTCCAACCGGGCGTTTCAATTTCGAATCAAATCCAACTGTGTTTAACACTGAATGCAGATATGATTTATCTGGTCTATTTCGTATCGTGTACAGAAATTCAAGGTTATGGTAAGCACTCCAGTTTCGTAAGAACCCAGGATCTTCGATAATGATACCTGCTTCTGTAAGCATGTCCTTATCTTTTCCCATTACTTTTCCATTTACAGAAACCGTTCCTTCATCACAGGACAGAAAGCCACAGATCGTCTTAAATAAAACTGTCTTCCCGGATCCATTATGTCCGACCAGCCCATATATCCGACCACTTTCACATCTGAGCGTGACATCCTTTAAGACTTTATTGTTCTTAAAATTCTTATTGACATGTGATACCTCTATGATATACTTTTTTTCATTCACAGCAGTTATTCCTCCTATATATCCTCGTTTTCCCAGTTGAACTGCATATATCTGATCTTATGCATGATAAGACCAGTCATTATAGTTATCCCGACTAACAGGAAGACTACCATATATGACAGGGACGGTAACCAGTAATAGGTATGATCTACTGTTGCGATTCTTGCTAACTCTGCCCATACGGTGGGGACAAAACGGGCCAGTTTGTAACAGATTAACGGATGCATATTTAACACCGGAAACAAGGCAATCGCCAGCGCAAGCCCTCCGGCAACCGCAATAATCTTGTTAATGTATAAGCTAAACAAAAACATCAAAACACCAACAAATGTGCAGATCAGAGTACAGAGCAGGATTTCAAGCAAGATAAGTTCAATGGGCGTATATTCTGAAAAGATATCATAATAAATGAGCACACTGCTCTGGTATTCTGAAAGAGCATTTGTAGTTGCCGCAGTTCTCAGCAGCTTTCCCCATTCATTGCTCCATTCTACTTTTGGCAGTAACACAAGGATTGTACAGGCAATCGTTATCAGCACCATTATCAGTGAACGAAAAAAAATCCCCCCTATCTGCCCCAATCCCCATTTCTGCCGTCCAACCCGGATTGCATGATACATGCCCGATATACTTGACGTTGCCAGATCAGATGTCCAGGGAAGCTGTAGCCGTAAATACATGATAAATAAAAGTGTTCCTAAAATCATTGTTATTATGGAGGATACATAGATCACGATTACTTTTGAAAGCACATATTTTTTTAAATTTCCCCGTCCAATACTGTACCGTAGATATTTATTTTCAAGATCTTCACAGAATACAGCAGCAAAAGCAGAAGCACAAAACGCATATGCAATCATCTTCCCGGACATTTCAACCGCATATATATAAGTGTCCATAACATTAAAATTTACCATGCCTTTTTCAAAAGCATAATTTTCCAGAGAAAAAATGAAAGAGACTGCTACACCGGCTATCGCCAGATACAGAGGATATTTTTTAGCAATCGCCTGAAATCTGTTTTTAGGTATCTTTCCTTTTCCATTCAATCATCCCCTTGTTTATTCAGAAGAGTATATATAGCGACCACCAGAATCATAAAAATAATTGGTATCCCAGTGGCAAAGAATTTTCTGTTTTTCGCTTTTCTGTTTTGTTTGGATGTGATAATATCTCTGCTGTTCTCTAAGATTTCATTTAATTTTTCATATGGAACCGGCATATTGCGGATTGCCCGGTATATTTCCTTTTCATAATCATTCGGTGCTTCTTCTATACACCTGTTCAGTTTTTTTCTTTCTTCCACTACATAGTAGGGAATTGTTGAACCATCCATACCAACTCTCCTTTATGATGGCAAATTAATTTCTTTGCCTGTTTCTGCATTGACCAGCATTACTGTTTTGTTGCTGCCATTTTCCATCACTTCAAAATACCATATCGGTTCTTCTGCATACTTCTGATCTTCACCAGTGTAAACATGTTCATATAATTTTGCTCGTGTAACCTCATAATTTACATCGTTTAACATGTTGTCATATTTTTCCTCTACTACTGATGCAATCTCATCAAAAGGTTTCAGAGTTACCGTATTCTGTTCATTTTTAAAGTTGTAGATATAATCTATCGTTAAACTCTCCAGTCCACGAGCAGAATAAATGGCCTGTACAGGTGCATTATCTGGAGAATCATCTGACATTTGCTTTGCTACGCTCATCAATTCATGGAATACTGGAATCCCGGTATTTTCCTGATAGGCATAGATAAAATAAGCTTCATCTTCTGACGTTGGTTCGTTCGTTTTTCCTTTTTCTAATAAACCATTATTTAATTCCTGATCCCTTAGTTTTTTCATTGCATCTACACTTAACGGAATCGCCTGGAAAGAGAGATTTTCTGTGTCATATCCGAGTTCATTCATATCTTTTTTTATTTCTGAAATGTATTTGTCTTTATCAAGAGAAACGGAATCACTTGAAAACAAATCTATATAGTCCGACTGCTGAACTCCAAGATATGCATAATTTCCCGGAATTGAGGAAATGTGCGATGGTAGTTCTATGGCAGGAACTGTTTTATGCAAAGTCGGTAGTCTTTCCATGGTAACCTGAGATAAAGATACTGATCAGGATACTCATGAGATGACCGATCACTCTGTTCAAAAAAGATCTGCATAAATTTAATTTCTTAAACTGGTGTGAATGTAGAATGACGTATAGTATTTGCGATGGACACCTTCTTTCGTAAATGTTGCAATGTTTGTTTACTTTCATTGTACAACACAAACGATTTAAGGTGTCTTTTTTATTCAAAATCACGAACTTGCTCATTTATAGCTTAAAAGCGAAATCTCTGTTCATTGCATAGGAAGGAGAATTCTTGCTATATATTATGCTAAATTCCTGAAAGTATTTTCTTTGCGTTCTCCAGGTTATTTTTTCCATTTATTTTTAGATATACTTTACTGATTTCAGAAGGCTCTCCTATTTCTCTGCAGAGATCCTGTGCCTGGGAAATGGGTATGTAGATTTCGTTGCCTTCTATTACTACAGCGGCTTTACAGGGCATATATGAGGTTTGCGGTTCTCCTGCGGAATTGCCGGACAAAGTGGTAAGATCATCCGTGGCTTTGGAAGTTTCCTTCTCTTTTTCATCCAGGGAATAAAAAATATTCAGGTTTTCACCCATCTCTAAAAATTTTTTCTGTTGTTTTTTTGAAATGGCATGATTATTATAGTCTTTCATATCCCGTAGGGAACCATTTCCCAGCAATAACAAAGGCATCTTCCCCAGTTCATTCTGAGTTGGATTTTTTCCAAACGCATTCATATCAATTCCTGAAAAAGTCGTTGTTTCCGTATAATCTTCAATTTTGATGACAACCGGGACTTCTATGACTGGCCAGATTTCTTTTATACCTTTTATCTTCTTCGCTTTCTGCAAAAAATCTTCATCATAAGCCAGATCTCCAAGTGGGAGCAGCACAGTAAATTGCCGTTTTTCTTCTTTCATGCCTGCCAGCAGCATTCCTAATAATGTAAGTATCAATGCCAGCAGAAGTATGACAAATAAGGTAAAGCTGTCTATTTTTTTTCTTTTCAATGAGAAGCCGCCTTTCTCGCTTCTTCAAGAAGGATATTTTTCTTATGAAGCTTTCTGACCAGAATCAGGATTATGGAAATAAGCAGTACTGCAACAACTGCAGCTATGGAATACCACCAGTTATTGCTTTTCTCCTGGTCATCTTCAACCTTTAAAGATTTTATCTGGGTTTCTTTGATTTCAGAATCAAATTTTATTTCTTCCTCATATGATTTGCCATCTGCATCCTCATACGTAAGAATTAATTGACCTGCACATTTTCCTGTTTTTCCTTTTACATATATGCGAAGACTTCCCTGGGATAAATCTCCGGCCTCTATGGTCCCTAAGAATGCAGTATCGTTTGAGCTTAATTCATCAGCCTTTAAGCTGACACTTGCATTGTATATTTTGTCTCTTCCGAGATTCATTGCTTTTACCGGGATCTCTACTGTATCCATAGTGTATAAAACAGATGGAATATCTGAAGCTTCCAGCTTAACACGAACCGGTTGTATGATCTGAAAAGACAGTAATTCTGTACCGGTAGTTGCCGTTGCTTTCGAATCTTCATAATCCAGAGAAAAAGTAATGACAGCCTGGCCAGGATCACAGTTTTCTGTTATAGTAATCATCTGTTCCAAAGTAATTGCTTCACCAGGAGCCAGGACTTGTACATAAAAAGAGTTTTTCTCAAATTCGATTCCTTTGTTCTCTGTAGAAAGGGAAATTTTTAAACCAAATACATTTTGACTGCAGCTTTTATTTCGAAATGTCAGCGACATTTCTGTTGTAGAACCAGCCTCCAATCGTCCACCTGAAAGATTGCTGTCTTCTAATAATACCTGCGGTTTATGTAATATTTTTTCACTTGATGAGTCTGATGTTGAATTACCTCCTCCCCCACCGCCCGAATACCCTCCGTTGTCTATAACCGGATCTGTTATCTGCGGGGCGTCACCGTCCTCCGGATTATCACTGTCTATTACAACATGAAAAGGATTCGATTTAGAACCATCACCAAAGTCATCTCCTGATGTAAAAATATCCGGATCCGGATTTTCTTTATCGGTATCAGCTTTATCAGGAGTCTTTTCATCCTCTGCCGGAGGTTCGGTACTCGTAGAATCATCCTCTTTTTCATCAAGGGTTAACGAGTTGTCATTCTCATAAGATACGGACGGATCTGAGTCCGTAAATCCTTCTTCAGCAGATGTAATCTCCGTGTTTTGAGGCTCTGTGGCAAAAACGGTAGCTGGAAGAAATATTATTGTCGTACACAATACTAATGCCGTTTTTACAAATAAATTTCTCATTATCAGGCAGTCCTTTCTCTTAAGATTCCTCCATCCATTTCATATACGTGGTCACATAAGATTCTGATGTCCTCTTCATTATGGCTTGCCAGCAAAATGGTTTTTCCTGCTGCTTTTAAATCCAGCAGCAGTTCTCTTATTTCTTCCACGCCATGTTTATCCAGTCCATTAAACGGCTCATCCAGAATCAAAAACAGAGGATCTTCCATAATGGCCTGTGCAATACCAAGGCGTTGACGCATTCCAAGGGAATATTTTCCGACTGGTTTCTTCATGTCCGGATCCAATCCTACCCTTTTTAAGACTATGCGGATATCGGCCTTCGAAATCCGGCCATTCATGTCTGCCAGGATCTCCAGATTTTTAAAGCCCGTATATTGTGTAAGAAAACCGGGAGTCTCGATAATAACTCCAAGACTTTCAGGAAAATCCACATCATGGCCTATTTTTTTTCCAAATACAAAAATAGTACCCGTAGTTACAGGAAGAAACCCACAGATGCATTTCATAAGAACGGTCTTTCCGGAACCGTTATTTCCAACAATCCCATAGACGTTCCCTGTTTTCAGGGAAAGATTTACTTCCTGTAACACGATGTCTTCACCGAAACGTTTGGTCACGTGTTCTATTTTTACGCAGGTGTTCTGCATCATTCCACTTGCTCTTTGCGGATCACAGGCCAGATTAAATGTCCCTTCAGATTTCTTCCAATCTTCCATATAAAACACCTCCCAGAATTCCCAGCATTACGAATAAAAACAACAGTAGAAATAGCCAAACTCCTATTTTGTCCGGTCCCCAATTTTTATCAGCCAGTATCCATTCTACTGGATAAAACCATATCTGATTTTTAAAATAGCGGTCATGAAGAATAATTCCGAAATAGAAGCTTACAAAAGGGATTCCATATACCATGTAAGCAGAATCCCATAAAATCCCGCAGCTTCCACCGAAAGTACTTATGATACTTCCGATAAGTCCTGTCCGGAATGCCTTCATGAGCAAGTCCAGAAGTGCTTCTTTCTGAATAGCACCCTGTATCTCCAGCGGATAGAACACAATAAAATTGATAAAAAGTACCGTTAATATAGCTAATGTCCAGACCATAAAACCAGACATCATAATAGAAAAGACTTTACCTTCGACATACTGTCTGCGGGTCGTTCTGGGAAGTATCTCCTTTAAAAATCCACTTTTATATTCTTGCAGAATGGAATCACTCCATGGCAATACGGCCGCTACCGGAATGGCAAAAGATACTGCCTGACTTTTTAAGGAACCTTCCAGTATACTGATAAAAGTACCACATGCCAGTGCTTTTTTTAAGCTGGGATAAGTCTGGCCAATGGCGATGGAAATGCAGGCTATCAGCCATGCTGCCAGAAAATTCTTATTAAATAACATACGTTTTGTTTCACCCCACACAGGTATTCCCCCTTCCGATCATGTCTTTTCTCCAAGAAATTCAAAGGTATATTTTTTCATCCGGTTAATTGCAAAAACTGCAAGAAGAACTAAAATACCCAGAAAAAACATGTAGGAATGCGTGATTTTCGGAAGCAATGGGTCATAACCTAAGTTATGTTTTCCGTATACTGCCTGGTTCAGAGGACTGATCCAGCAGATTAATACATTTACCTGATACATTTCGTATTTTTCTTTATGTAAAATTGCAGCCAGTACTTTCGGGTCCAATAAAAAACCAAATACACTGTAAAGAAGGCCAAAAATCATACCCTTAGTCTTCCCTTTATAGAGATTTCCTACAAGGATTACAAAGCTTAAGGTCAGCGAATAACAAAACAACAGGAAGAAAACCTGCAGCATACAGCCATAAGGTGAAATACTTTCCATGACTCTTACTGTAGAAGGGACCTGCAGGTTTTTTCCTAATTCTGAATAACCAAGCATGGCCGCAGTTTCGCTCCACAGGTTACCTGGATAACTCTTTTTCATACACAGCACGGCCGTAAACAGCAGCATCAAAACCGTATATAAAACAGTTACAAGAATAACATAAATGAATTGACCTAAAAGCCATTTCCTCTTGGTTGTCCGGGTCAGCTGGTATGGAGTAATAGGTGTCATCTTCGGCAGGTCAGAAAACATAAGAAGCAAGAGCAGCGAACTGGACAGTACTGCTATCCCATCCCCAAATGTCCAGATAAATGGTTCAATGGCCTGTACCGGTGTATCGTAGGTATCCATTACAACCATGATTCTGCCTGTAAGCAGGAAACTAAGTACAAATTCTAACAGAAATATAAAAATAACTTTGGGATTGCGTAAAAATCCGAAGAAATTGTACCTTACAATTCCAAATACCTGTCTCATGTCAGTAACCCAGATTCCGGTCTATGATACTGCCATCCACGGCATTAATGGTGAGGAAACTTTCATTTGGATCTTTACTGGTATTTGATTCTGTTTCTCCGTTATATTCACTTTCTGAAGTCATGCTGCCGAAAAAATCCCAGACGGGGATCAAAATACCTGTGTGTGCGTCAGTAGACGGCTCATATATTCTGGCATAGCCAAGAACGATCCGATCAATATTATAGACTCTGGAATTTTCATATTGCATATTATCAGCGTTTGTTACCACCATCATTTTTTCATAAATTTTCATAATCTCGCTGAATGAAAGAAGATTTAAATTCTCTGTCTTTATGTTACCAATTGTGTAGGGATTTGAATAAGTCATGCTTTCTATGCCATCTTTATCGACATAGAAACAGAGACTTTCATAAGACCATGTTTCCATCGTGCTGTCCATATCTTCCAATGCCCCACCGTCTGCAATTGTCTGAGTTACCGGCACACCATTTATGGTACGTGCATAATCAATTCTATATCCATTTCCAAAATTACCTGAACTATTATCGCCTTCAAAACTTTTGCACACCGCGTAATTCCAGTTAGAAAACTGTAAATCTGTGATGCCCATTTTTTCAACTTTTTCCTTTACAAGTTTTTTTGCTTCATCTAGGGACAGCCCGATAGATTCTTCTGTGGGTTTTTCTTCCTCTTCAGAATATCCGTAATCACACCACATTGCATCCTCCGGTATTTTTTCCCCGCCCTTGTTTGCTGCTTTCTTGATCTTGACTGACAAGGTATCGGAGCCATCGGAAGATATCATATAGTAGTATTGTGAATCGTCTGGCATTTGTGCAATACAACTGAAATAATTTCCGGCAACAGGTTTTGCCTCTGTCAGGGTTTTCTTTTCCGGAGCAGTTTCGTATTCCTGTTCCCATGTCTCAATATCTTCATAGATATCATAGACATAATTCCCATCATCGTCTGTTCCATAGTTATACGGATCCAGGTTTCCGTTAGCAACGTCTTCTTTTAGTTCATCCAGAGTTTTTTTAATTTCATCCTTTGTCTTCACATAATAACTATCCAGGGTATAAAGTTTTGCCTCTGAGAAGAATGCGTTTGTAATACGGTCGAGAAGCTCCTGGGTAACTTCTGCCGCAGTGACAGAAATAGCAGATATCTTTTCCACTTCCGGAATTTCTACGCTTGCATCTGTATTTACCACGAGCTTGGCACTGTCATCTTCCACATGGCTTTTATAATTTTGAGGAGCATCAATGAGATTCCTGATGGTTGTCTTTGACTCTGAACCGTCATCGTTCTTGCTTTCAGATGCTTCTCCTTTAGAACCGCTAACATCATCCGCTTCCGTATAAGCATCTACAGCCTTGCTCCCCTTCGGCTTTACCAAAGAAGAATCCGGGGTCTGTGCGCATCCTGTAAACATTCCAATACAAAGCACTATTCCTGCAAACTTTTTTATGTTTTTTCTCATTTCTGGTAATATCTCCTTTCTAAGGTTGTTATAAGTATATCATCGAGCATTACACCAAATCTTTCGCGATTTGTAACTGATATGTAAACGTTAGTGTGATTACCAGAAAACAGAGACGGTAGTTCCTTTTCCCGGATTGCTTTCAATCTTCAGTTGGAAATCGTGCAGTTCTATAATTTTCTGACATAAAGAAAGACCGAGCCCTACACTTCCTTTTGCCCTGGAACGAGATTTGTCTACCATATAAAATGGTTCCGTCACCATTTCCAGATCCTCTTTCGGTATTCCCTTTCCAAAATCCTGAACCATCAGATGGTCTGGGATTGCCTCAAGCACAATTTTAGATTCTTTCCTGGAAGCTTTGACTGCATTATCAATTAGATTTGTCACTACACTTATCATTAAGTCCTGATCAAACTTCTTTACCAATTCTTTTGGTTCACAAAATACATCAAGAGAGATGTTTTTTTCTTGAAGCCTGCAATCAATAAGTTCTTTTACTTCTTTCAGGAAGTTATCCACCTGTATTTCAGCTGGATTGAATGAGTCTTCCGAAGCTTCGTAGAGTCCGGTTAATTCCAGCATTTTCATAGAAAGTCTTGACAGCCTGCGACATTCATTTTCAATATAAATCAGAGCCTTCTCCTGCCTTTCTGGGGTTAGGCGCACAGTAAGCAATGTATCTGCATAGCCTATGATTGCAGTCATTGGGGTCTTCAGCTCATGAGCCAGACTTCCAATAAGCTGTTTTTGTGTCCGGTTTATGTTAGAAAGACTTTCAATTTGTTCTTTTATTTTACCTGTCATAAAATTAAAGGTTGCACCTATCTGCGCAAGTTCTGTATTTCCCTCTGACGGTACTTTAAAATCATAAATACCTTCAGAAACAAGAAGCGTAGCTTCTCTTAGGCCTGTAAGCGGTGCTGTGATTTTTCTAAGGCTCAAATAAAGGATAATTCCCATCACCACGATCAAAGATAAAGTAAATCCACCCGTCTGAAAAAACAGCAGATGACTTTTTTCTATTACATCTGTTATATCTTTATAAGTAACAATCTGATATCCCATATTTACATTGCCATAGTAAAATAACAAAAGTGTCCTTCCATTTATCTGACTGATCATAGGGCCATGACCATCACTGTTGCTGCCATGATCCACCATGTTTGCCTTACTTGCACATAATTCTCTTAACTTTTTTACATCGAATTCATAAACAGTTCCATTATAGGTCATTTTTCCATCAAGATATAAAACCGCGCTGTCATGAAAAACCTGCCGAAAAGCATAAGTAACTATTTGGGGGCGCATTTCGTTGTCGGCATTCTGTTTCTGATTGTCAGAAAGGCTTGTTTTATTTTCAAACTGTAAGATATTTGTTCTGAATATACTGCTTTCATAACTGTTGATATTCTGTATACTCTGATTTTTCCAACAATAAGTGGTATAGAGAAAGATCCCTGACGATGCCAACAGAATAATACATGTAGTCTGAAAAAAGATCTTTATTAAGAGTTTCATAAATCCACCTCAAGTCTGTAACCGATTCTGGGAATTGTTTTAATCTTATCCTGCCAGCCAAGTTTTTTCCTGATACGACCCACATGTGCATCCACAGTTCTTGTTTCTCCGCAGAACTCTTCATTCCACAGTTCCTGCAGAATCTGATTCCTGGTCAGTGCTTTATTCGGGTTTTTGGCGAACACCATGAGACAGTTATATTCCATTGGCTTTAAATAGATTTCCATGCCCATTTTTGTAACAGTACGACTAGCAGTATCAATGATGACATCACCAATTTGAATCTGTTCTTGTACAGTGCCATTACGTTCCAGTACTTTTTCAAGACGAACCATCACTTCCAGCATTTCAAATGGTTTTACAATATAATCTTCCGCACCGTCTTTTAATCCCTTTATCTTGCTCGCGATATCTCCCTTTGCAGTAAGAAATATTACGGGAATTTCATATTGCTTCAATTTCGGTAACAGGCTATAGCCGTCTCTTCCGGGAAGCATGATATCTACAAGTGCACACTGAAACGCATGATCTTGAATAATTGCTTCATATGCCTCATTTCCATCCAGATATCCTACTGTTTCATACCCTGCAATCTCCAGATTCATACATAGCAGGTCATTGATCGACATTTCGTCTTCTATCACAAGAATTCTTGCCTTCATAATTATTACCTCACATGTTTTTATAAATATCTTTTCACAGGTTAATTATACATTAAATTCTGTATTGCAGTTGTAACTGATTTGTAACAGCAAAAAAGGAAACTCATATAGTTTTCATTCACTATAAACCTTCCATATAAAAGAATCCATGTACAAAATAAGGGAATATATAAACAAAATGCATCAGTTAACAAACATCGGAAGAGGGGCATATCATTGTCCAATTGATATGCCCCCTCTTTGTCTGAATTACTGTTCCATTTTATAAATTTACGCATAATATTTCGTACTACGCCATGTTTCTATGGCTGAATCGAGCTAATAAGAACGTTACTGTTAATTGTGTTTATATCTACTTAAGGCACGAATCAGTTTTTCTGACTCCAGTGGTTTGGTAAGATAATCGTCCATTCCAGACTTCAGTGCTTTAGTCTTATCTTCTGTAAAAGCATTGGCGGTCATAGCTATAATCACAACAGCAGATGCATCACTTCTGTTCATTGTACGTATTTCTCTGGTAGCTTCCATGCCATCCATAACTGGCATCATAATATCCATCAGAATTACATTGACCTCACCAACACCTGATTTTGCAAATGCTTCAACAGCCTCCTTGCCGTTTGAAGCCCTTATAATTACTGCTCCTGCATTTGTCAGAAGGAATTCCGCAATTTCCATGGTGGATCTCACATGACTAAAGTCACATGCTCCTCAGCCGCTTTAAGCGACAAGGCTAAATATCGGCGGATACGCCTGTAACTTAGGATATGCGCAGTCATGCGCTTTTTTCCATGCCAGATATGGCAGGTTCCCACACCACAGGTAGTCCGCTGTATATCTGCCTGTGTTTATGCTGCTCTTAAGAGTTCCATTTCTAAAAATAGTTCTCTTAAGTCCGCATATACACATGAGATCCTACGCTTTACTGAAGGGACTTTTGCCTCCAGCAAAGACCTTTCCGTTACCGGAATGGGTTTTAAAAGTTCCCGTATAAAATATCTTGCTCCAATATTATAGGACGCTGAAAGATCACAGTTATATCTTTTTCCATTCTGGAATGTACATAAACTGTGATTGCCCGGATCGCGGACAACTATTCCTGACCCATCATAGGCAAGCCTGCTGGTATTCCATGCACAGATTCTGGAAATCCGCATCCCTCTGTGATGCGCCTGATGTTCACATCTTTTCTGGATATCTCTTTTTCTCCACAGATGCAGCTTCTGTTTCTTTCTTCCGGATATCTTTCCTTTTATTTCCAGATACTCAAACACAATCACATCCACATGGTTTTCTTCTGCATATCCTGTGACTGCACCTGCAATCTTTCTTCCAAGTTCTGTGTTAAGACGCTTCGCGTAGGCCCATCTGCTTTTCACCTGTGCAGAACCATGTTTCCTCTGGAACCTGCTTATTCGTCCCAGCACACGGTACATCCGGTCTTTTTCACTGGGAAAATCAATAAACTTTCTTCCCAGGACAGTTCCATCTGCCCGCATAATGGTACAGACTGCATCCGTATTGAGTCCTAAATCCACACTGCAGATGATCTGTTCTTTTACAGGTGTCTTTGTAAGCGGCACTTCTTCCGTATAAGAAAAACGCAGGAAGTATTTACGATGCCTTTTTTCCAGCACGGGTGCTGCAGCTTTTTTTCCTACCCAGTTCTTTCTTAGATATTCCATATCTGTATGGCTGAGGCTGACCCGGAACCATTTCCAGTCATGACCATCATAAAGTTTCAGGCACGCTCCATCTTTTTCTTCTGTATCCTCACGATACATCACATCTCGGTAGAATACCGGCATGGCATGATTATCACACACCAGCTTCGGCCTGCCGCCTTTCTGATCCGTTTTTTTCCACAGTTCCATCCTTGTCTTATATGAGGATACACTTCCCAGGGCATGCTGGATAGCTGCCCTTCTGAGATAAGAAGGCATCTTTGGAAAACGCAGGTCAAAATCAAACCTTGCCTGGTTCTTTTTGGTGGTATGTACCAGATGTTCTGCCGTGTCGAAACGTTTTTTAGGTTCTGTGATCACTGCCAGTTCATCCCATATCTGGGCATAGATCTCAATCAGACAACTGACCGCAGAACGATAAATATCCAGTGTCTGGCGGATCGGGATATTTTGTTTTCGCAATTCTACACCATAACTGGATACTGTCCTCATCTTTTTTCCTCTTTCTTACAAATATAAAAAACGGATTCTTTCAGGTTACTGTTTTTCTTTTTGCCCCTCGATATAAGAACATACCTGTTCCCTGCTCCTGTCACTCACCGTTACTGCACAATAAGATGGATTCCACAGATGCCCTCCCCAAAGCTCTTTCTTCAGTTCTGGATGCGCAAGAAACATCTGCCGGGCAATGTTCCCCTTCATGATCTTGATCATATCAGAGATATAAAACTGTGGTCTGCAGTCTACAAGCAGATGGATATGATCCGGCATAACCTCCATTGCCAGGATCTGAAATTTATATTCTTCTGCAAGGTCACAGAGCATTTCTTTGCATTCTGTATCAATACCATCTTTTAAAACCTTTTTCCGGTATTTTGTACACCATACCAGATGATACTGCAGGGAATACACATATCCTCTACCATATGAAAGTTCATTATTATTGATATTAAACATATTTTTCTCCATGTTTTTATTATACCATATGCAAGAACATTTTGCAAACATTTGTTCTACCTTTTTCAAAAAAATAGTGCATCTAACTCATCACTACTACAATACTTAAATGAAAAACTAAATTCCAATTCTACTTAAATAGTCTACAACTGGAATTTAGTTTTTCATTTAAGTCAATATATTTATGAAGTAACGAGAATGCGACACACAGTTATTCAAATTTAATCGTACCGCCCATTTTCTCTATTAGTTTTTTTGTAATTGGCATACCAAGACCTGTTCCTCCATAAACAGATCTTGCACCGCCTGTTTCCTGAGTAAATGGTTCAAAAATATGGTTCTGAAATTCTTTACTCATTCCAACTCCTGTATCCTTGCATTGAAACTCAAACAGTATATGCCTGTTATCTACCTGTGTTTCATAATAGCTGAGCAGTATCTCTCCTTTTTCTTTATTATACTTGACAGCATTACTTATGATATTCATAAGGATTCTTTTTAAATGGACCGGACTCCCATTCAAATATCTGTATTTCAGATTGTATTCTTTTTCAGATAAGCTGATTCCACGTTCATATACCTGTTTTTCTATCACTTCTCTTATTTCGTGCAGTAGCCTGTTAATATCAAAATCCTTATTTTCCAGCACAATTTCCTCTGACTCTAATTTGCTCATATCAAGCACTTCATTAATAAGCTCCAAGAGGTATCCTGAAGCATCCCATATTTTCCTGCGGCACTCATCTTGCTTTTTTAAATCATCTTTATAATAATCAGCCACCTCGATCATGCCACGGATTCCGTTAATAGGAGTTCGGATATCATGACTCATTCGCTGCAGAAATTCTGTTTTTGCATTATTTGCCATGTCAGCTCTTTGAGCTTCTTGCAAAAGTTTCTGCTTACAGGCTTCTTCCTGCATCATCTGAATCTTCAACAATTGCGCATTTGATCTCCTGCGGAAGGCAAATACGGAAGCAGCCACAAAAATATACAACAGTAACACAACCAACAGGTTTTTAAAAACAGAAGCAAACGCCATTTGCTCATCTATAAACATATAAACATAGTAATAACGCCCCTTAGTCATTCTGCCAATATATCTGCATTTTCTGTCTGAAACACGGACCAGTTTGTTAACTGGTTTCTGTTTTTCCTGTTGGATAATATTAATACCTCCAGAGCTCTATCCGATCAGATTTTCGTCATTTGAAGCAACCACATTTTTTCCATCTGTTACAACGATCATTCCGCTGGAATATGTATCATAGCCACTAAGAAGGCTCTGGATCGTAAGATTATAGTTTCTGGCATACTCAGCCGATGTATGATAAAAAGTGATAATTATGCCTTTTTCGTCAGAGCGTCCATATGCAGCCAGATCCACCTGTGACCCATCCTCAAGAACGATACTTGCAGCATATGTTTTCAGCTTATCCTTTGTAACTTCATCCTTTGTATGCGTCAGATTACGATTAACCTGCTGGGCATTTTCAATTGCACGCATTAAACCTTTTGTTTGGGATGCTTCATTATATCTGTTATAAATATAACATTGTTCTTTCACATATTTCAGAGTCTCGTCCATTTGCCTGGCAACTGCTTTTATATCGGTTTTTACAGAATAAACTATAGTTATCAGAAACAGAAGCAGTCCCGCCGTGATAACGATGATTTGAGTCTGCCGTCTGGACAGTTTAGTTATTTTCAATTTTATCCACCTCCAGATATCCACTGGTTTCGGGAAGATATTTTTTTAGAATTTTCTCTTCACTTCCATCTTTTCTCATTTCTTTAAAGATTTCTGTGAGTTTTTCCGGAAGTTCACTATCCGTGTTTTCAGGAAAAGCTACCCCGATTCCTGTAGTCAGGATAGCTTCGTCCAGGATTCTTATCTTTGCCCCGTAATCTTTTATATACTGTTGTATGGAAGTTTCATGAGCTGCTATAGCATCAACATAACCTTTTCCAAGAGAGGTAAAAAGCAATTTTCGGTTTTCTAAGCTATACACATCTTTTACCAATGGAATAGAAGGATTCGTCCTGTTAAGAAAGATATCCTCAGGCTTTGTGGAAGCCTGTACTGCGATTACTTTTCCCGACAGATCACTAAGCTTCTTTATATTACTGTTTTCATTGACTGCAACGACCTGCCGGCTCACCATATATGAACCTGCCCACTTATAATCATTCTCCCGGCCATCCATGGAAAAGCACCCCCATAAACAGTCTATCTCCTTATTTTCCAGATCTTTATCTTTATCATCCCATACAATCTTTGTAAATACCGACCTATAACCAAGGCGTCCCAGAGCTTCATTTGCAATGTCAACATCAATCCCTGCCGGTTCTCCATTTTCATCGGAATAATTAAAAGGTGGAAAATCGTCACTTCCAATGATTATCTCTGGCATATTTTCCTGTGAAGATGTACTTTTCTGTGTTGTAACTGAACATCCTGATATCAGTAATACCCCAAAAGCAAACAAAAACGGTATTACTGCCATGTATTTAGATTTCATGCTATGGTACCTCAACAATTTTCTCTGATTTTTTTGGATTTTACGTCATTATAATAACTCTGTTCATACTGAATTTACATAAAAGATATAATACAAAACATGCACAAAATTTTATATTTTTTACAAAGAACAGGTGATTTTTCAAGTGAGTCATGTTATGTAAATTTCACTCAGAGTGGTGCTCCATCACTTTCACTCTGAAACTCCATCTTCATTTTTACTTTTGCCAGTTTTATTTCCGGTATTCCTTCAGAAATGGACATAAAAAGCGCCATAGGTTTTTTCCAATGCCTATGGCGTGTAAATAATTTTCTACTCTGCGGATACCCTGTTTATGATTGTCTGCCTGAACAGGCATCTATGCCAACAGATTTCTCTATACTTTTGAAATTTTATGATACTCTTTTTTCTCTGGAAAATACAAAACTATACAATAAGTTAAATCGTCTGCGTTAACTTCCATTCGCCCATCCATCTGCTCCATCATAATAGAAATATTCTGCAACCCAATCCCTGTTTTTTGATGTTCAGAATCAAATCTGGTAATACTATTTTGAATACTGATTCCTACTTCTTCATTCCCATAACAAAGCTGTATACATACCTCATTTTCATGTTTTCCATATTTTTCAATATTAGAAATAATATTATTCATAATTCTGCCGATAAAATCTGTATTTATACATACAGATATCTGTCTCCACTCCAACCGATCTGTATTTACTTTAAATCCTTCATATTCCAGTAAAGCACACAGTTCAGAAAGATAATCTCCAAAAGCACACATAATATCTTCTGCAGGTTCCAGTTCTATATGGTGTCGTGAATTTACAAAAAAATATTCAAACATCTGCTCCGACAAATCTCTGATCTGAAGTACACGATCAAAGGCTTTATTTATATATTCCTGAGTAACCGCACCTTCTTTTTGCTGCTTTTTTAGAATCTCAAGATATGCCATCAAACCAGTCAGAGGAGTACGCAGATCATGTGACATTCCTAACACCAGCTTCTCCTGTGCACTCTTCAGGTCATACTCTATCTGCTCTTTTTTCACTAATGTTTGTCTCATATGTTCCAGTCCACTGGCTAACTGTGCAATTTCATCTGTTCCCTGAACAGTTACATTCCCCTGCAAATTTCCTCTGCTGATTATATTTACCTCTTTCATAAGGCATTGTATATATTTTACATTCTCATACATTCCGGATACAACAATTCCAATACACGCCGCGACTCCAAGTACAACAGAAAAGACCATCAATATGTTAAAATATTTATCCGCTGTTCCTTCATATATATATACATCTGCCGCTCCATCCTTAAATGAAATTCTGTGGTACATTCTCCATGTCAGATTTGGTATTTCTCTGCTGCCATACATAATTTTACCGTTGTAGGAAATATCAAACAACAGCCATTTTCCCCTTGAAATCGTGAAGTCATCAATATTTCGTTCTGTACCCCATTTTTTCAACATTTTATAATCAGATGCACTCAACTTATTTTGTGTGACATATTCCTGAAGTTCTTCTGCACGTTCTGTCTCTTCAGCATAAACATATCCTGTACGAAAGAAAAAGCGTTGCAGTAACCCCTTTCCCCCGAAATATGTCACGCTTAACACTAATAAACCTGCTAATAACCCCTGCATAAGATAGCAAATTATCTTGCCTGTCAAACTATTTCCGCAAATTTTATCCAAGGCGATATCCCTTTCCCCATACGGTTTGAATCATCTTTGGTTTTTGTGGATCATCTTCGATTTTCATTCGTAATCTTCGGATATGCACCATAACAGTATTTCCAGATGAATATAAGAACGGCTCCTCCCACAAACTCTCATAAAGATTTTTTACCGAGAATACTTTTTTCGGGTTTTCCATCATAAGCAATAAGATTCTGTATTCCATTTCTCTGAGACTGATTTCCTTTTCATTGCGGAATACCTCATTACATTGAGTATTCACTTTTACTTTTCCATATTCAATCCAATGTTCTTTTGTCTTCTCACCTTGTAATGTCTGACTATATATATGATATCTTCGTAGTAACGCTTTAACCCGGGCAAGAAGTTCCGCATACGAAAATGGTTTCACGAGATAGTCATCACCTCCTGCCATAAGTCCGAGTAATTTATCAGATTCCTGACTTTTGGCTGTCAGAAACAACACTGGAACATGTGAGATTTTTCGAATTTCTTCACAAGTTTTTATCCCGGATATTCCCGGCATCATAATATCAAGAATAACAAGGTCAATATCATCTGATACTTTTTTCAAACACTGATATCCATCCTCTGCTTCCTGAACAATATATCCCTCACCTTCAAGAAGTATCCTCACTCCTTCTCTAATTGCTGCATCATCTTCTACAACCAAAATATGATTATCCATTTTCATCCTTTCGTCTTCTATAGCAATTCCATAAAATAATGCAATCAAGACAGTTCAGCAGAGTGCGAAGGACAAGGAAGATACCTGCAGGCGTACTGACGCACGGCAAAGATATCTGACGCAGGACTTCACGCTATGATGGACTGGGTTGTTTGCAGTATTTTATGGAATTGCTTAAGCTGCATATACCCATATTTGCTGACATTGAGAAATCAGGGTCGTATATTCCCATTTTTTTGAACTGTTTGTATAGCTGAATGGATCGTTTACAGAAAATTTCTTTCTGGAATAATCATAAATAACAATAAAATGCCCTGAATTTGTAAAATCTCCGGGACCCATAGCACAGATTATCAGATTTCCATCTTTAAGTCTGTCGGCCATTTCCTGTTCTCCCAGCATATCAAATTGCGAAGCAATTACACCGTAATCCAAAGCAGCTTCTCTCATGAATTTCCAGGATGTTCCAATACCCTCTACACAATATCCCTCGTTCATGGATTTTTGCGCAAGCACAGGTGGTGTTGCCTCTGTATTTCTGGTTAAACTGTATATTACCATTGCCATGCACGTCGGACCACATCCGGAAATTCCTATATCACTTGTTCCATAAGGTTCATATCCCCATCTTTTATCCCATTGAATAAATAAAGGAACTTTTTTCTTCCGTTCCTCAAATGTAAGTCCTTCAGAAGACTTCTTATGTACATCATTGTATCCTTCGACAAATTCCAGCATTTCCGGATTTCTTTTTAAATCCTCTAAAAGAATATCCGGATAATTTTCTGTATGTAAAAATATCTTCTTCCACTCTGCACTTTCCATTATCTGTTTTTTGTAAGCGTCTGTCAATATAATACCCTCTTCAGTTTTTTTCGCTCTTACTGTCACAACTATCCATGCTGCCAGAATTAAAATCAGAAGAATAATTTTACTACAACTTTTTCCCATATGTTTTTTTCTTTTTTTCATCATAAATCACCATTAATATGATCCCGGTAAATCCTGCCATTGTTGGAATTGAAGCTGTAAACCCTACCGAACCATTAATTCCTGTAAGCAACATATTTTTACTGTTTACAGTATACATCCATATTGCAGGAAAGTTCTGTGCCACATCAATATGAAAAATCTGGCTTTCTCCTGATAGAATATTATACAGACAATGAATCATAACCGAAGACCATATAGAACCTGTCTGCTCTGTAACAAGTGCCAATGCAATTCCTGCAATTTCAACAGAAATAATCATCATAATTACTTTTTTTATATCAGAAGTATCAATCCCATCAAAATGATAAACAGCGAATAAAAAACTTGAAACAAACACTGCACATTTCTTTCCAAAAGTATTCTGAAGCAATCTTAAAATCATACCACGAAAGACAATTTCTTCTGTTACTGCCGCTTTAATACCTGATGATAAAATAGAAATTGTAACTACATCTATGATTTCTTTATATGTAAGGTTTCCTTTTTCAAATGTTCCCTTTGTAAAAAATATATAAAAAAGGCATATTAATACTGGCATTAATACCGCTGTTATACACCACTTTTTTTTCGGAAGCGGCATTCCTAAAAACAAATCCTGCATTTGAATTCTTATAATATACTTCGTATATAAATATATCATGGTCAGCAGGCTCAAAATCGCAAGTGTCACATATAGAATTCTCACATATGGATTCTTCTCACATATCCCATATGCAAATGCTATACTAAATTCATCCGTAAGCTGAATAAGAATGAATGCTATTGCAATATGGAACGTACATTTTATTTTCATAAATGCTCCTTTACTTTTCTCCTCATGTATTATTTTCTAAGAGTTATCTCTTAGAATGTACTTATACAATAACATTTAATTCTTACCTGTTCATTTAACTGTACCTTAACTATTCTTAACTATCTTCAAGCAGATGCAAGGCCTATGACGAAAGCTTTGCCTTAGAAGCTATGGCATCATCCATGGTCATGTTCCCCATAAAATTTGTTTTTCATTTGTTTTTCATGTCTACCATCCAAATGCGTCCCGGATCAAAGTCCCGGTTTCTCCGTCTATATAAAACAATTCCTGTTCTTCTGGTGAATCCTTCCATTGGTAGGGACAGCAGAAACTCCATACAGGTCTGTAAACAATTCCATCTGCAGTTTCATCAATATAATATTTCAGGCGGATTTTCGTAACTGGAATCGTGATTGGTTCTGTTTTCTCCGTCGTGTCCTCTTCCGTAAAAAATCCGATTTTTCCTTCTTTTACATATTGTTCCACCGATTTCATAATTTCTTCCATGGGAAGCATAGTAACTGTTTCTTTCTCTTTCACCTGAAGCGGGATTGGTATTTTGAAATAGCAGTCTTCAGGCTTGAGACCAAATCCTGTGCTTCCCTGATAATGATACTGAGAAAGTCCACCTGCCGGTATTCCATTCAACATAACTTCTGTGTCGTAATAATCATATCCTTCCGTCATGTCGCTAATTGATTTTCTTACAGAAGTTCCAGCTAAATCAGCTTTGGAAAACAGTTGATTTATAATATTTAGTTTCTCATTTTCCGTATTCTCGCCTAAAAATCCCAGATCTTTTTCATTTAATCCATCACACTCTATCATCCCATCTGAAATAAATAACTGCAGTCCTTTTTCTTTATTTTCCCAGACCATTTCATCTGTTACAGATTTTTCCCATCCATCTTTCCCGCCAAACCAGGAGCAGATATCTTTCTCTGATATATTGCATTTTTTCAGAACTCCCTTTGAAACGTCATCAGTATTCCCGGTAACATCAGCTTCTATTGTAAGGGTTCCTGATTTCCCTGGCAAAGAAGCTGTTACATGGTTTTTCTTTACCTGTAATATTGTTTTCTCCGGATCATATTTTTCATTTACACTCGTAGTATTTGACGAACTATCCAAATCTGTTGTGTTCTGCGTACTCTCACCCGAAGATGGTTCTATTCCGGTGTCAGCAGCCTGCAATTTCCCTTCTTTTCTATATTTTTCAATGATATCCCTTACTTCATCCTTTAATGGAAGGGTTAACGTAAGAGTCTGAGGCGTATATCCTCTGTAAACGTCCTCCGCAGGAAGTGCATAAGAAATCCTTCCTTCTGAATCTGTAAAAGAACCAATTTTAAAAATCTTTTCGTAAGCTTCAGTGTCTTTCCAGGTATAATAAATTTTACCGTCATAAACAGGATATGCCTGAATAGTCATGGAAAGTTCTACTTCAGAATCTTCATTTAATATTTTCTCAATCAAAGCGTCATCATACAAAGTAATATGCCCATAATAAAGATCTTCTCCTTCTATTTTATTTAAAGAAGCCAGTGCATCTTTTCCATTCACCGTTGCATGATCACGGCAAGTGATCATATAATTCTTTGCCTCATTGGAAGGTTCTCCCACAAAACTTAAACCGCCGCCATCAAAATACGCTTCTTTAACAGTCAGCATGGACTGATTCCAATCGACCGCCTCGGGAGTTATTGGATAAGAAGTAATATTTTCCACATTTTCTGCAGTTGACTCAGGTTCTGTGACAACCATTTGAGCTGCCTCCTGTTCAGCGACACCCTGTTGTTCAAGTTCTTTATACAGTCGTCCGATATTTGTTGCAAGTACACCAGTACTAACTCCTAATATAGCAGCTACCGGAAGAAGAATCCGAATTATTTTTTTCTTATTTCCTGAATTTTTCGTTCTTTCTCCATCTGTTTTTTTACTTAAATCCCCCGTTGTTTTCTCATCTGGGGAATTTAAAATTCCGCTCAGAACATCTTCCATAGCTTTATCAATATTTTCTGGTATTGTAGTTTCTTCTTTTAAAATCCTTCTGATTTCCTTCATATAGTCTCACCTCCTGATCACCTTTTTTAATTTTGCTCTTGCCCGGGAAAGTTTGGTTGATACGGTATTGCTGTTCATTTCAAGAAGGGCACTGATTTCCTTAACTGAAAATTCATCAAAATAATAGAGTTCCACGATTTTCCTACTTTCTTCATCCAGGCATAAAAGCAATTGTTTCCATTCACAGAGATTCAGTTCTTCACAATGTACACCTTCTGCAAAATCATCCAGTTCTGCTGCATGGTTCTTTTGGCGGAGAATGTCCTTGCACTCATTTATAAGGATCCGCATCAGCCAGGTTTTAAAATACTTCGGCTCTCTCAGTCTCTGTATATTTTCATAGCAGGATAGGATTGTATTTTGCAGGGCATCTGCAATGTCCTGCTCATCCCGAAGATAAATCCAGGCAGTTTTATACAGGCTCTGCTTATTCATCCGGATTAATCTGACAAATGCTTCTTTATCTCCATTTTTAGCCTCTGTTATTAAAGCATCCATAAAGTACCTCCCTTTCTTCTTATAATTATTAGACTTGAAAAACAGTCATTTGCTTTCAAGAAAAAAATTTTATAAAAAACGCCATAGGTTTTCGATACCTATGGCGTGTAGATATAGGGAAAAGCTGCCTTTTTTATCGGCAGTGGAATGTTTTCTGTGTTTGTGCCAGATCATCCAAGTCATATGAGTGAATTCCTAATGCTTCTAAATCCATTATCCATTCCTGAACTTCATATCCCAAAATATCTGCGAATATTTTTTTCAATATTCCTTTGTCTTATCAATTATCTTGTATATGGTTCGGTGTCTTTTCCGTCATATACAAATACTTTTATATCCGTATTTTCATCAACATCAGCATGGATGCCTACCGTGTATTCTTCATCTGTAACGTTCAGAAAAGAATAGCAGCCACCTGCAGGAATCCTGCCAGACACGAGTTCCTGTTTTCCTTCGCAGAGCAAATACACAATAATATCAAAATCGTTTCTGTTCTGAACCGTCAACACGCCTGTTTTGGATGAAATTTTTGCATCGGAATATGTAATTACATAAGAATCAGGCGTTGACTCTTCCGCACAGGTTACAGAACAATCCCACTGTATCGCGGCATTTGCTTTTCGACAGGCTTCTGAAGACTTATATATTGAAAACATAATCATTGTACTTATAGCAACAATACTAATAATGACCAACACTATTGCCACTTTTTTCTTCACAGCCATCACCTCCACACACAATTCAGTTTGTTACCCATATGATATCATATCTTTTCTTCAATTACATTACCTAATTTTAATACACAGCCATTCGACTTACTATTACTTTGTTTTCTTCCGTGTATAAAATTGCGGATTTGAATATATCTCCCGGTCACAATCTTTTAAAAGATCCTGAAAAAATTTTGCCCACATCACAGGTATTTTTTAATTCTTTAAAAATGAGGTCTTCTTTTCCAAAACAAATCTCCGGCAGATTGAAAACATATTAATTAAAGCCGTCTGGCAGAATAATATAGAATTAGTAAAAACAAATTATCGGGACATCATACTGAATAAGGCTGTAAAGCTGCCCGGCATTTTCCGGGGGAAGATTGATGCATCCATGAGAACCACCTGTAAGATATCTGTCACCACCAAAATACGGCTGCCAGTCTGCATCATGAAAGCCAATTCCTCCATTGAATGGCATCCAGTACGTTACCGGCTGTTCATAAGAATAGGTTCCATTTGCTGTCATTTCACCTCGCAGCACAGACGGACTGCTCTTTGAATTCAGTGTGAATATTCCAGGGGGTGTTTTTCTATCCGGATCACCTAGCAGTCCGGATACGATTTCTGATTGAAAAATAATATTTCCATTCTGATAATACCACATATACTGCTCTGTAAGATCTACCTCTATATATGTATCTCCGAGATCATTGATCCCATGTGCATTTGCTCTCATAGAATATACCGGTTCCCTGGTTGTCTGGGTTCCTGATTGAATTTCCTGCATGAGCTGTGCTAATTGTTCCGGGTCTTGCCGATTTTGAAGTTCTTATTGATTGCCCCATCACTTCTTTTTGTCTCATATCTTATTCATCTTTCTTTTATATCAACTAGTTTTTTACATTGTCATTGTCAAAATGCAATGTCTTATGGTACTTCGCATTCTCCTCCAGAAGTTTTTTCCATTTTTGTCCATCCTCTTTCGTAGGATTATCAAAATTCTGCTGGCCTTTCAGCTCATCCATATACTGGACATAATCCAGAAAATAAATGTCTACCGTAGAAATATCTCTGTCCTGAATTGCGAAGTTATTACAGTTTCCAGTAGACTCATTGTACGGAAGTGTGTTTCCATTGGCATCAAGAGCTACCATAAAGCAATCACTGTTGGAACCTTCCTTATAAAGTTCATTTACCGTCAATTCATATGGAGTACGAATCACCGATTTAAGTCCAATACCTGCATCGTTTGTATCATTGAGTTCCAATACTTCTGTCTGGGAATCATCTACCGTAACCGGGATATCGAAGCTCCAGTCACCTTCATATTTGTAGTAGCCAGCATCCCTTCCATATTTTTTCTCATCCTCTTCTGACCACTGATAGTTTGCTTCCAGTCCTCTTACCTTCGTAATATCCAGATGCAGGTTAAAGGTATCTGGAATATCAATATCTTTAATGTACTTCTGATATGCTCCACCACGTTCAGACAATTTATTGATAAACTCTTCCAGCAGCGCATAACCTTCATCCGTCTGATCATCTAAGTCCGCCTGAGTTATTCCCATCTCATCCATTACCTGCTGTGTCATTTCATTGTATTTCTCATTATATTCCGTATAATCTTTTGCGGCTTCAGCCAAATCATAACGGAAAATACATGCATAGGTGTTATCATCCAGAAATTTTCCTTCCACTTGACCGTCAATTACCGGGCTAGCCTCTGAATTAAAGTCCACACCCCCTGTCATATCCAGATCAATGACTGGTGTTCCACTTTCCGCCCCAGTTTCTGTTTCTGGGAACGGTTTATCACTTTTAAACTGCATAGTCACATAAATTGCCTGGCTGTTTGCGTATACCTCAGAACATGTAATTGTCAGCCCATCTGCTGTCTTAGTGTAAATAGCATCATTATTGGCATGATCTGTCTTGGCTCCGTCTGTTTCACTGCTATCTGTCTTCGTTCCATCAACAGCTTCCAAAGTTGTTGCATGATCTGAAAAGTCACCAAAGAAACTCACATTATCCTGTAAAATTTCAAAGAGTCCTCCTACAACCGGGATATTTTTTGCCATTACCGGATTGATTGCACAGAATACAAATCCTACTGCCAGTACCGCTGCCATCCCTCCTGCTATCCTGCCTCCACTTTTCATCCAATGATATGGATCCTTTGATGCTTTTTTCTGTAAAACAGCGTTATTTTCAATCAAACGATATGCCTGATTAATATGTTCATGCACGATTTCCGGCATTTCTATATCCTTTTGAAGTTTTTTCTGGAAGTCTTTCTCATTATAATTTAAAGTCGTCATTAGGCACGTCCCTCCTTAACCTTATATCCATACATCTCTGCAATCTGTTTTCTGCCACGATAAAGACGAGATTTTACAGTGCTTTCCTTCATATCCAGAATGTCACTGATTTCCCGGATACCAAATCCTTCCATATAGTATAGAAGAACAACCAAGCGGTATTTACTGTCCAATGGCTCTAAGGCCTGGATCCATTCCATTGCTGCATATTTTTCTTCGTGAAAAGGCGTTTCCGGCATCTGATCCGTATAAGTAACCAGCTTTTTCTTCTGTATCATGTCCTTGCACTTATTGATCAGAATTCGGATCATCCATGTCTTGAAATATCTGTTCTGTTTCAGACTTTTTAGATTTTCATAGCAGGAAAGAATCGTATCCTGTATTGCATCCGCAACATCTTCATCATTTTTCAGATATGCTGCTGCAACCTTGTACATACTCTGTACATTCTCATCTATAAGCCGACAAAAAGCATCTTTATCGCCTTTCTTTGCTTTTCGTATCAAAATCTCATTCATTGTCGTCTCCTTTCTCCTATATCAGACCGGTCATCAGGAAATCTTGTATAAAAGCCTTTCTTTATGCGCTTCTACTTATTAGACGTGCAAACTCCCAAAAAAGTTGCAATTTTTTTTAACAATCTCAGAAAATCCCCAAAAGATTAGTTTGAACACTTCCATGCTTTTCATGATTATCAGTCAAGGTGCTATAAAATATTCCAGGTACTAAAAACAGCCGTACCATGTGCTTTTACATGATACGGCTGCCAATGATTCCAGCCCCTCAGGACAGATCAATCAAAAATCATATTCTCTGTCCCAAATTCCCATCAATCTGGAACAGAGGGTGTGCACACAGCATGTTGGGATAAATGCCGCCTCCCACACAGGAGATATTTTCCTCCCTGGTATAACGGAGCTGGTTTTTCAAAAGCCCCAGTGCATGTTCCCCGTCCCGTAAAGAAGAGGAGGAACAGACAATGAAAAGATTTAAAGCTTATATCGAATATGTAATGAACTTTTATGCCAACTATTACAGATTTTACCGGTAAGTGCAAAATATGGCTTCCGGATATAACCCGGAATCTGTATTTGCAGTTTATGCAGACCTTGTAATCAATAATTTCAGTATACGCTAGAATCCGTTTCCTGTATATGAACAGGATGCGTTAATATATAAACAAAATTTTACAGTTGGCAGATTTAGCCAAAAAGAACCGATATCAGTCTTGCAAAGACCTTGTATCGGTTCTTTTTGTATTTTCTCATTATCTAATTATGGGAGAATTTTTCTGTATCACCGAAAAAACCTTTATTCCCGCACTTCAAGCCACTGGTCAATGTTCCCAAAATGTACCGCCTGCAGATTATCTACATCAACCAGTTGCGGGAAGCTGTTTCTGATGATCAGGACACCATTTTCCTTATCCTGTTTTTCTCCACCGCCAGCGATGCCTCCCATGGTCAGATCAAGTGTCAAAACCGTTCCATCTTTATAACGCACCTGGTCAATATTAGCTCTGCCATAAAGATCCATGCCATAGTCCGTACCTGCGTACTCAAATTTGTTTTTTTCATCTTCATACACCTTCATAGCTTCATCATAATCAAGATATAATGACCATAAAAGGGGGGTTACTTCCATTTTCTTCACTGTGATTTCATAACCTCCAAAATCACATTTCCGGTTCACTTCCAGAGTTGTCGGAGGCTTTACTGCACCCAAGGTCCATTTAAAGTCCCATGTTCCATCTGTAATAACAGTCGTATCATAATCTCCTTCCTCCGTAAGATTCTTCAATGTGATTTCTACAGTTTTATTACTCAGATTATAATCACTGTCATAAGAAATCCCTGCTGTGAAATATTTAGAATGTGCCGAATCCTGATCATAGTTCAGCAGATTATCCTGGCTCACACCTGTACTCAGGCTTCCAAATCTGTCATCATCTTCTGCATATACTTCTTTTCCATCGATCTTAAAATGTGTCATCTCCTCAAAAGAAGTATGATCAGTCATAGAAATACTGTCATCTGTTTTCACTTCAAAAAAAGCATACAGGAATCCCTGATCCTGAATAGAATCTGTCAGGGTAACCGTCACACCATTTTGTGTTACAGACTGGTCTATATTCTGAATATAGTTTGATTCCTGCATCGTTTCCTGCTGTTCCTCAGATGGTTCCAGTCTTTTTAACAGATGGTCATTCCATTTAAAGAACTCTTTTGCCGCCACTGTTACTCCCATGCCTGTACAGATCACTGCTGCTACAATCAGTAATCGGCCACTGATTCTTTTTCTTTTGTATTTTTTATCAACTGCATCTGCCTGCTCAATATGTCTCAGTGTCTCTTCAAATTTCTCATGAAAATCCTGTGGTACTTCCGGTGCTATATTATTCCATTTGTTCTCTAACATGACATTTTCCCCTTTCCTGTTATTCTCTTTGATGGTTTGCTGTTTTTCCCAGGCATCGGTCTTTTCTCTTCTTCATCGGATAACTGTTCTTTCAAAAACTCTCTTGCACGGGAAAGTCTGCTTTTAATCGTTCCTTCCGGAATATCCAGAGCCTCACTGATCTCTTTCTGTGAGAATCCTTCTAAATAATACAATGTTACCAAAATCCTCAGATCCTCCGGAAGTTCCATAATCGCCATATACAGATGACTGTATCTGTCCTCCTCAGTCAGCCTCATATTGTCCATATATTCTTCATATGGAATAGCATTTTTTCTTTTCCGAAGAATCCCATTGCATTCATTGATCAAGATTTTTGTGATCCATGTTCGAAAATACTTTTCTTTCTTTAAGGTGGGAAGTTTCTCATATGCCTTAAGAATTGTTTCCTGCACAGCATCCCCACAATCAGAGTCATTCTTCAGAATGGACTTTGATATATGATACAGCATGGCTTCTGCATCCCGAACCTCCTTAATAAATACATCTTTTGTCATAACTTTGTCTTCTCCTTTTGTCCAGCCGGATTACTACACGTGTTTACTTTTTACTTTTACACTAATTAGATGCATCGGGAAGAGGATTGGTTCTCATAAAATTATCTCAGGATTTTGTAACTTAAAAAATACAATTTGCACATATACAATGATACAATAAAAATATAAAAATTATAGCAATTCCTACACGAAAGGGGTCATGTTTTATGAGAAAAAGAATTAGTTTTATTTCTGTGCTTACCATGTTTCTGGCAATTGGTTTTGTAATTATTTTTTCCAGACCCGTAAAAGCAGCGGCAAATGGGGTCATATTAAAATCAAATCGGACATACGCAGCATATGATGTTACCGGTGATGGAATGAAAGATAAAATCAGAATCAGAGCAGCCAATCAAACCGACGATGAAGCATATGCGTCACTTACTGTATCGGTTAATGGAAAAACAGCTTACAGATTAAAAAATACACGTTTTTATAATGTTATAGCAAAT
>NZ_JADPGO010000024.1:0-55553 GCF_015668165.1 Blautia sp. 1001283B150304_161114_C9
CGTTTTACTGTTTTTGGTTTTTCAAACCGTTCTTAAAAATGTAAAGAATTTTCGAGAATCGTATGTGTTTCACTGTTTAGTTATCAAGGTTGTCTGTCTTGCGACAGCTTTGCTATTTTAACATGTTGTCTTCTGTTTGTCAAGAACTTTTTTAATAAGTCTTTTCAAACTTTTTCAACATTTGTTCTTTTCAACAGCTTTTCAAGTTTATCATAACCTTTTCGCTTTGTCAAGAACTTTTTTTACTTTCTTTTCCCAAGAAAGAACGGAGAAGGAGGGATTTGAACCCTCGCGCCGCTATTAACGACCTACTCCCTTTCCAGGGGAGCCCCTTCGGCCAGCTTGGGTACTTCTCCAAATTGCCCTAGATTCGCCGTTTCACAGAAACGACTTTCTTCACACTCTCGTGTCTTTATTTAGTTCTCTTCGTTTTCACCGAAGAACCTTGTGCATTATATCGCACTTTGTATTTGTTTGTCAAGTACTTTTTTCAAAACTTTTTAAGTGACTTGGCAAGCGGAGAGAGTGGGATTCGAACCCACGCGCCCTTGCGGACAAACGGTTTTCAAGACCGCCTCGTTATGACCACTTCGATATCTCTCCATATGTTGTTGACTGCGTTCGTTGTGTTCTCACCGCCGACGCAAGTGATATTCTAGCATCAATACCCGCATCTGTCAACAACTTTTTTACATTTTTTTCAATTTTTATTTTTATCTTCCCAGATTTCCCATAAAACCCGCTAAAATACGGCACTTTTCAATCACAAAACATTCTTTAATGTTTCAAAAATGATTCCGCGATATCAAGATCCTCCGGTGTTGTGATCTTAATATTCTGATAAGATCCCTCTGCCAGAGCAACCTTTGCCCCTGTCTCCTGCTCTACTACCATGGCATCATCTGTAATTTTGCTCATATCTTTCTGACGAATGCTGTCATGAGCCTCACGTATCAGTGAATACGAAAAAATCTGCGGGGTCTGAATTGTCCACACACACTTTCTGTTTGGAGTTTCTTTTACATATCCCTCTTCATCAGAAAGTTTGACTGTATCTTTAGAAGGCATACCAATCACACATGCACCTGTTTCCTTCACTTTCTGCAGACCACGTTTAAGAATTTCTTCTGTCACAAAAGGTCTTGCACCGTCATGGATCAATACATATTCACAGTCTCTGCATTCACAAAGACCTGCATAGACAGAATCATAGCGTTCTTTTCCTCCCGGGATTACTGCCGATACCTTTGTAAATCCATATTTTTGCACGATTTCTTCTTTACAGTAGGAGATAGATTCCTCTCCTGTCACAAGAATAATATCCTGAATCAGCGGACTTTCCTGAAAACAGCGCAGGGAATAATACAGAACCGGGTATCCCTGTATCTCCAGAAACTGCTTCTGTACTTTACTGTGCATTCTTTTTCCCTGCCCTGCCGCCAGAACAATGGCCGTATTTCTTTCTGACATCTCAACGCTCTCCCAGTTTAAGATTCGGCACAGCATTCAGATCCCAGCCATGACGTGTACCTTTAATATATTCATAATAAGCAGCTACTCCGATCATTGCTGCATTGTCTGTACAGAAGATCGGTGACGGCCGATAAAAACTGTAATTATTTTTCTTACATGCTTCTTCCATTGCCGCTCTTAACGTTCCATTCGAAGCCACTCCGCCTGCAATTGCAATCTTAGTCATCCCATAATCTTTGGCTGCAAGCATTGTATGCTCCACCAGCACATCAACTACCGCTTTCTGGAAAGATGCTGCCAGATCTGCTCTGTTTATCTCTTCTCCGGTCATCTGCGCATGATTAATATAATTCAACACTGCTGATTTTACACCACTGAAGCTGAAATCGTACGGACAATCTCCAATTTTAGCTTTTGGAAACTCAATTGCATTGGGATTTCCCTCTTTAGAGAGCTTGTCTACCTTTGGTCCTCCCGGATATCCCAGTCCGATAGCTCTTGCAACTTTGTCAAAAGCTTCGCCTGCAGCATCATCACGGGTACGTCCCAGGATTTCAAATTCTCCATAATCCTTAACGATCACAAGGTGTGTATGTCCTCCTGACACGATCAGACATAAAAATGGAGGTTCAAGATCCGGATGTTCAATATAATTTGCTGACACATGGCCCTCAATATGGTGGACCCCTACCAGTGGAAGCTTCTTTGCATAAGCAATTGCCTTCGCCTCAGCAACGCCCACAAGAAGTGCACCTACAAGTCCCGGACCATAAGTGACACCAATTGCATCCAGATCATCAAGAGTTACATCTGCATCTGCCAGTGCCTGTTCAATTACCTGGTTAATCTTTTCAATATGTTTACGGGAAGCAATTTCCGGAACTACCCCACCGTATAAAGTATGAAGAGCGATCTGTGAAGAGATCACATTTGACAGAATAGTTCTTCCGTTTTTGACAACAGAAGCTGCAGTCTCATCACAGGAACTCTCAATTGCAAGAATTAATGTATCTTTCATTTTCTGTTCCTCATATATCCGACGGATAAGTCATCCGTTTTACTACTTGTACATAATCAGTTTCAGTGACATATTATTCCTCAAAATTCAATTCCAGACTCTTTCCGTCTTTTCCCGGATATGCATTTGGAAAAATTTCACGAACTTTATCCATAAACTCATCCGGTCTGACCAGAGACGGACTGTAATGTGTCAGCCACATCTCCTTTACCCGGGCATCACGGGCCAAAACCGCCGCCTCACGGAAAGTCATATGCTTGTATCCGCGTGCTTTGTCTGCTTTGTCATCTTCTCCGTACATTCCTTCACAGATAAACAGATCCGATTCCTTTGCATTTCGCAGGATAGATTCTGTTGGTCTGGTATCTGTTGTATAAGTAAGCCTGATTCCTTTTCTCGCAGGTCCAAGTACCATCTCCGGTGTATAGGTAATACCGTCTGCTTCGATGGTCTGCCCTTTCTGGAGCGGATTCCAGTATTTCAGTGGAATATCCTGCTCTTTCGCTCTCTCAGCCGAGAATTTTCCCTGGCGGAGAATCTCAAGGGTATAGCCATAACAGAGTACATTGTGGTTCACTTTAAAAGCCGTAATACGATAGCCATTTAATTCAATGACCTGCTCCGGCTGTGTAATCTCAATAAATTTAATTTCAAACGGAAGCTCCGGTGCAATGACGCGAAGTGCATTGACTACTCTCTCCAGACCTTTGGGACCTACCAGAGTCAATGGTTCTGTGCGGTCTGCATTTCCCATAGTAAGAAGAAGTCCCGGAAGCCCGCTGATATGATCTCCATGATAATGAGTAAAACAAATCACATCAATAGGTTTAAAGCTCCATCCCTTCTCCTTAATTGCTACCTGAGTACCTTCACCACAGTCAATGAGCAGACTGCTCCCGTTATATCTTGTCATAAGCGCAGTCAACCATCTGCGCGGCAGAGGCATCATTCCACCGGTTCCAACTAAACATACATCTAACATATATTCCCTCTATTTTCCAGCTTCCGGCAATTCCCTTAAAAGGTGTATGGTCCGGCTGCTGATTTTTTCTGCTTTCATTTCTTTTTCATTCGGGATGTCTGGTCATAAGCAGCGCATCCTCCACAGGATCACTGTAATATGCCTTACGTATTCCATCTCCGGTAAATCCCATACGTTCATAGAGACGGATTGCAGTCTCATTTCCCACACGTACTTCCAGATGGATTGTCGTAACCTCCCTCTCTGCTGCAAGGCGGATCAGGCTCTGCATCAGAAAAGCGCCAATTCCTTCTTTTTGTCTGTCCCTGCGCACAGCCACATTGGTAATATCTCCCTCATCCAGAACCATAAGAAGACCGCAGTAACCCAGAATCTTTTCTTTCTCTTCCACCACCAGAAACATGGCATCATCCCTGGTCAGAAAAGTAAAAAAACCTTCTTTTGTCCATGGCACATGAAAAAGATCCTGCTCAATCTCCATTACCTGATCCAGGTCATCCACAAGCATTTCCCGCAGGATCATATTTTTGTACCTGCCGGTTTCTGCTCTTTTTCTCTCTCTGCACGCTCACGCTCTGCCTGGGAAACGCGGAGATATTCCGGGATATGTTCCATAGCAGTCTCTGTGCGTCCTTCTTTATAATAAATACTGCCAAGAGCTGCCACTGCCGCTGCTCTCTGTTTATTTACATGAGCCGGTGCAAAAGAATACGGAACCTGCAGTTTCTCTGCGATCAGTTCACGAAATACAGGTACACCGTCTCCCAAAAATGTAACCATCTCTCCTCTCTGATTCAGTTCTTCCAGCAGTTCCTCGATCGGTGCTGCCCACTGTTCTTTCAAAGTCATAAGCTGATGCTCTTCAAATCTGTAAATTCCTGTATATACCTGCTTTCTTCTGGCATCCATGATCGGACAGATCAATCCCTGTGCATCATAAAGATTATATGCCAGTGCATCTACTGTCGGTACTGCTACCAATGGTTTCTTCAGGGCAAGTCCCAGGCCTTTGGCTGTTGCCGAGCCGATACGGAGTCCTGTAAAGGATCCCGGTCCCGCTGCCACTGCAATAGCATCTACGGATTCCAGTTCCAGTTCCGTCATCTTCACAATCTCATCTAACATCGGAAGCAAAGTCTGAGAATGTGTTTTCTTATAATTTACAGTATACTCAGCCAGTAATGTATCATCTTCCACAACTGCTACAGATGCAACAATTCCTGAGCTGTCCAAAGCTAAAATTTTCATTTCTACCTCCTAACTGTTCTCCAGACCAATCACTGTAATCCTTCTATAATCAAAGCCTTTCTCCAGATCTTTCTCTATGGTTACTTTGATCAGCTTTTCCGGAAGGATTTCTTCGATCAGATCAGCCCATTCGATCAGACAGATTCCCTGTCCGAAAAAATAATCGTCATATCCGATTTCTTCCATTTCCTCAATGTCACCGATACGGTAAACATCAAAATGATATAAAGGAAGACGTCCGCTTTCGTATTCCTGAATGATCGTGAATGTCGGGCTGCAGATAGGCTCTGTGATTCCAAGCCCTGCCGCAACCCCCTGGGTAAATACGGTTTTTCCAACTCCAAGATCACCTGTCAGAGTATAAATCTGACCCGGTTTCGCATTCTCTCCGATCTTCTTTCCCACCTCAAATGTTTCCTGTGGTGTTTTTGTCTCTATAATCATCTTTTCCACCTTTTTCTTGCAGAATTGTTCTTTGCATATTATAATAGAGCGAACAGCGAAATACAATACTTTTTGAAAAGGAGACTTGAAACTATGGCAAATCCGATAGTTACAATTACCATGGATAATGGCGATGTGATGAAAGCAGAATTATATCCTGAGATTGCACCGAATACAGTTAATAACTTTATCAGTCTTGTAAAAAAAGGCTTCTATGACGGACTTATTTTCCATCGTGTGATCAACGGTTTCATGATCCAGGGAGGATGCCCGGACGGAACAGGTATGGGCGGTCCGGGATACAGCATTAAGGGTGAATTCACTCAGAACAGATTTAAAAATGATCTGAAACATACTGCAGGTGTTCTTTCCATGGCACGCGCCATGCATCCAAACTCAGCAGGAAGCCAGTTCTTTATCATGCACAAAGATGCTCCGCATCTTGACGGTGCTTATGCTGCATTCGGCAAGATCACTGAAGGAATGGATGTTGTAAACCGTATTGCAGAAGAAGATACCGATTACAGCGACCGTCCGCTTGACGAGCAGAAAATCAAATCCATGACAGTAGAAACTTTCGGTGTTGATTATCCGGAACCGGAGAAATGCTGATTCGCTGACTGTTTATGCCCCATGCAGTTTTCAGGCTGCATGGGGCATATTTTATCAGTCCGTAAATACTTTCACTTCACCGTCAATCACTGAATAGTAAAGATCTTTCTCTTTCTTCATCTTCGCTTTTCCATTTGTTCCCTCGGTGATTGCTTTTTCTACAAATGCAATCTGATCCGCCGGAACCAGCAAATGCAGAACTACCCTGTCAGTGTATTCAGAATCAAGGATCGGTAATTTCTGTTCTCCGGCAATATACTGGATCTTGCCTATCCCGGTATAATCCGTAACTACTTCCATAGAAATTCCGTAGGTTTTCTCAATCACTGTGCTGGCGGCAAGACCTTCCTGCAGACTCCTGGAATATGCTCTGACAAGACCTCCTGTTCCAAGAAGTATCCCTCCAAAATATCTGGTAACTACTGCTGCCACATTATAAATATCTTCCCCCAGGATTACATCCAGCATTGGTCTTCCCGCAGTGCCTGACGGCTCACCATCGTCACTGCATCTGGTATATTCCCTGTTCTTTCCCACCGAATATACATAGCAGTTATGTCTGGCATCCCAATATTTCTTCTTCATTTCCTCTATAAAGGCCAGTGCCTCCTCTTCGGTCTGTACAGGACGCACTGTAGCAATAAATCTGGATTTCTTTTCCACGATCTCGCCTTCCCCGCCCTCGTAAACTGTCTTATATTTCTCAAGCATGTCTCATACTCCTCTTTCCGTTCTCTTATTGACTCAGTGTACCATGAATTACAAAAATGTGCCAGCACAGTGTATACTAATCCTGTAAAAAAACACAATAACCATTAAAAAAGATCCAAAAGCAATTGTGAATTTTTATTTTTCTGCTTTATTTACTTATTCTTATTTGATATAATAGAACGGATTATAAAGGAGGTTTAACATGAACTACGGTAAAAAGTCGACTGCAAAGAAACGGACGGCACTGATCTCCCGTTCTTCCATGATGGGAAAGCGCGCCAGAGTTTCTTTCATCAGAGTCCTGTTCGTATCACTGATAGCACTCTGCATCGCAGTAACCTGTCTGGGTGTGGGGTCATTCAGGGGTGTAATTGATACTGCTCCTGATGTTGATGATATTGATATTATGCCACTGGGCTATGCAACCTTTCTCTACGATGATGCAGGGAATCAGATCCGTAAACTGGCTGCTCCGGATTCCAACCGACTGCCTGTCACTCTCGATCAGATACCTGTTGATCTGCAGCATGCAGTTGTCGCAATTGAGGATGAACGTTTCTATGAACATAACGGTATTGACGTAAAAGGTATTCTTCGTGCCGGAATGAAAGCTCTCACTACCGGAGATTTCTCAGAAGGTGCCAGTACGATCACACAGCAGCTTCTTAAGAATAACGTATTTACCAACTGGACCAGTGAATCTACTCAGCTGGAAAGATTTACGCGAAAAATCCAGGAACAGTACCTTGCTGTCCAGGTTGAGAAAAAAACTGATAAAGACACCATTCTTGAGAATTACCTGAACACAATTAACCTGGGTGCCGGTTCCTACGGTGTACAGGCTGCCGCACGACAGTATTTTGACAAGGATGTATGGGATCTGAATCTTTCTGAATGTGCAACTCTGGCAGGTATCACACAGAACCCGACGAAATTTAACCCGATTATCAATCCTGACAGCAACAGGAAGAGACGCAAGGAAGTTCTCCAGCATATGCTGGATCAGAACTATATTACTCAGGATCAGTATGATGAAGCTCTTGCAGATGATGTTTATTCCCGTATCCAGGCCGCTCAGGAAAAGAACTCCAGCACTGAGAATACTGTTTACACATATTTTGAAGATGAACTGACAGATCAGATCATCAACGACCTGATGAATATCAAAGGTTACACCAAAAAACAGGCAACCAATCTTCTCTACAGCGGCGGACTTAAAGTATATACAACACAGGATTCCAAGATCCAGAATATCCTGGATGAGGAATATGCAGATCCTTCCAATTATCCGGACACTGTCCAGTATGAACTTGACTATGCCCTGACGGTTACCGATCCTAATGGAAATCAGGTAAACTACAGTAAGGAAATGTTGCAGCTTTATTTTCAGAATGAGGATCCCGATTTCGATCTTCTGTTCGATTCCCCGGAAGATGGACAGACTTATGTAGACAAATATAAGGCAAGCATACTCGCCAACGGAAGTAAAGTTCTTGCAGAGCGTGTCAATTTCGCACCTCAGCCACAGTCTTCCATGAGTGTGATCGACCAGCATACCGGCTATGTAAAAGCTCTGATCGGTGGTCGTGGAGAGAAAACGGCAAGTCTTACACTGAACCGGGCAACGGACACTACCAGACAGCCTGGTTCTACCTTTAAGATTGTGTCCACTTATGCACCTGCTTTAAATGAAAAAGGCATGACTCTTGCAACAACATTTGAAGACGAACCTTATGAATATCCGGATGGTTCCCCTGTAAACAACGCAACCCGTTCTTACAACGGAACAACCACGATCCGTACTGCAATCCAGAATTCCATTAACGTTGTAGCCGTCAAGTGTCTGGAAAAAGTAACTCCTGAGCTTGGATTGAAATATCTGGACAACTTTGGTTTTACAACCCTTGCTCATGGAACAGAGGCTGACAAAGATGCCAATGGTAATGTATGGAGCGATGCAAACCTTGCCACTGCGCTTGGCGGCATCACCCGCGGTGTCACAAATGTTGAACTGTGTGCATCCTATGCAGCCATCGCAAATAACGGAAATTATATCAAGCCAATTTATTACACAAAAATTCTGGATCACAACGGAAACGTCCTGATCGAGAATACTGCTGCCGAACGTTCCGTAATCAAAGAAAGTACTGCTTTTCTTCTCACCAGTGCAATGGAGGATGTTGTAAAACAGGGTACAGGTACAGCCTGCCAGCTTGACAATATGCCTGTTGCCGGAAAAACAGGTACAACCGAAGCCTATAACGACTTGTGGTTTGTGGGTTATACACCATATTATACATGCGCAGTATGGTCCGGTTATGACAACAATGAGAAATTACCTGATTATGCGCGTAACTTCCACAAAGCTTTATGGAAAAAAGTTATGACTCGTATCCATGAGGGACTTTCTTCCAAAGAATTCGAGAAGCCTGCGAGTGTAGAGAAATTAAGTGTCTGCGAGGAAACCGGACTTCTTCCAAGAGCCGGCTGCCCGGTGATCACTGAATACTTTGACGTAGGTACCATGCCTACTGAATACTGTGACCAGCATTTCTATGACAGTGATGATTATGATTATGACTATAATTATGATACAGATTCCTCTGATCAGACTGATAACACCACTGACACTGATAACAGCGAAAACTCTGATAATGGAGATACCGACAACAGTGGTGACAGTAACAATACTGATGACAACGGTAACAGCGGTGACGATGGTACTGATAATACCGGCGGAAGCGATGACAACGGTAACGGTAACGAAGATGATTCCTCTTATCAGGTCGACTATTATTAATGCAAAAATACCGGTACAGGAGCACCTCCGAATGATGTTCCTGTACTGCAAAAAATCCACAGTCCTGTCAACTCAGGACTGTGGATTTTTTATATATTTTCAAAATTGATTCTCAGATATTATACTTCTTTAATAACCATACGCGCAGATCCGTAAATACCTGCATCATTTCCGAGAGTTGCAAGAATGATCGGTGTTTTCTTGCATGCTGTAAAAGCATATTTCTCATAGTATTTCTGAATACAGTCGATCAATGGCTGTCCGGCTTTGGAAACACCACCGCCGATAACGATGGCTTCCGGATCTGTCACACATGCAAACATGGCAAGTGTTCCGCCAAGCATTTCTCCTACCTGTGCCATAATATCGCAGGCTACTTTGTCGCCCTCTTTAAAAGCATCCAGAACATTCTTTGCTGAAAGTTTTGTAAATTTGCGAAGGACAGTCTGCTCATCTGTAGCAGCCAGAGTTCTCTGTGCCACGCGAACGATACCTGTTGCAGACGCATACTGCTCCAGACATCCACAGTTACCACAGTTGCAGGCTTCCTTTTCTTCATGGTCAACTGCTGCATGACCGATTTCTCCACCTGCACCATGAGCACCGCCAACAATCTTTCCATCAACGATGATTCCACCGCCGACACCTGTTCCAAGAGTTACAAGAATAACGTTCTTAGCTCCTGCTGCTGCGCCTTTCCATGCTTCGCCAAGTGCTGCTACATTGGCATCGTTTCCTGCTTTGGACGGAAGTCCTGTCAGTTCTGTCAGTTCCTTAGTAACTTCTTTAAAGCCCCAGAAAAGGTTTACCGCACATGGCACTTCCCCTCTCTCATTAACAGGTCCCGGTACCCCGATTCCCACACCGTCGATTTCTTCTTTATCCAGCTTACGCTCTGCGATCTTGTCAAGGATTGTCTTTGCAATATCCGGCAGGATTGCTTCTCCACTGTTCTCCTTACGTGTAGGAATTTCCCATTTCTCAACTAAGACTCCGTCTGTCTGAAAGAGTCCACATTTTACAGATGTACCACCAACGTCAATTCCAAAACAATACTTTCCCATAATATCTGATATCCTCCAAATTACTTTAAATTATTTTTCTTCACGTTTCTTTGCAAGGTTTGCCTGAACACGTTTGTACAGCTCTTCCGCTGCATTGTATCCCATCTTCTTCTGTCTGTGGTTAACTGCCGCAGATTCAACGATAATAGCCAGATTACGTCCCGGACGGATAGGCAGAGAATGGCATACAATCTTATTTCCAAGATACTCTGTATATTCCTCATGCAGGCCGAGACGGTCATATTCTTTGTCTCTGTCCCACTCTTCCAGTTTGATAACCAGATCCACAGACTGTGTATCCTTAACGCTCTCAACACCAAACAGAGTTTTGACATCGATAATACCAATACCACGAAGTTCAATGAAATGTCTTGTGATATCCGGTGCCGAACCCACCAGCGTCACATCACTGACTTTACGAAGTTCTACAACATCATCACTGACAAGACGATGTCCTCGTTTGATCAGTTCCAGCGCAGCCTCACTCTTGCCAATTCCGCTCTCACCTGTGATCAGGACACCTTCACCATATACATCCACAAGCACACCATGGATGGAAATACATGGTGCCAGCTGTACACCCAGCCAGCGGATAATCTCAGCCATAAAACTGGAAGTTGTACGTTCTGTCACGAAAGTCGGAACATTATATTTAACTGCCAGATCGATCATATCCTGTGATGGTCTTGTCATTGTACTGAAAATTACACAGGGAATCTTGCTGGAAATAAATCTTTCATATTTAAATTTCCGTTCCTCATCACTGAGCTGCATCAGATAAGTATACTCTACATATCCGATGATCTGTACCCGTTCATTTGCAAAATGCTCCAGATATCCTGTCAGCTGCAATGCCGGTCTGTTGATCTCCGCTGTCTTGATTACAATCTCAGACAGATCAATTTCAGGAGTCAGGTTGTGAAGTCCCAGTTCCTGAACTAATTTTGTCAACTGTACACCCTTCATTTATTTCTCCTTTTCAGTTCAAAATCTGAAAGCCCGGTCTGTCCGCTATCTCAAAACCTGTTCATACAGACATAACTCATTTATAGCTGTCGTCCGAAACTTTCATAGTAAATTTCACGTCTTTTTTATTATATCACATCACTATATACAACTTCAATTACAAAAAGCGAGAGTCTTTGGGTAATATGTAGAAGAACCCGGGAATATTTTTACATATTTTATATTTTTTTCTCACCATCTCCATGAAAAAATTCATAGACTTTCTGTGCACTTCCTGCATTCATGCTTTCTGTCTCCGCAAGTTCTTCCAATGATGCATCTCTGATATTCTCAATGGATTTAAATTTCCGCATCAATGCTTTCCGCCTGGTTTCACCGATACCAGGGATATCATCCAACAGGGAATGCACCTGTTCTTTACTTCTCAGAGATCGGTGAAATTCAATGGCAAAACGGTGCGCCTCATCCTGGATTCTGGTGATCAGGCGGAAGCCTTCACTGTCTGTATCAATGGGAATTTCAAGATTATTGTAATACAGTCCTCTGGTTCTGTGATGGTCATCCTTGACCATACCACAGACAGGAATCTCTATTCCCAGAATTTCCAGGACTTTTAACGCAATATTCACCTGTCCTCTTCCACCATCCATCAGGATCAAATCCGGCATAATAGAAAAGCTGTCAAACTCATCTTTTCCCTCATGAGTAAATCGTCTGGTAAGTACTTCTTCCATGCTTGCATAATCGTTCGGTCCCTGAACCCACTTTATTTTAAATTTGCGGTAATCACTGCGCTTTGGCTTTCCTTTCTCATAGACAACCATGGAACCTACAGATTCAAAACCACTGATATTGGAGATATCATAAGCCTCCATACGCCTGATTCCCGACAGTCCAAGCCACTCTTCCACTTCATGAACTGCTCCGATGGTTCTTCCTTCTTCACGTTTGATACGCTCTCTGTCTTTATCCAGAACCATCTTTGCATTCTCTTCTGCCAGCTCTACCAGCTTCTCTTTCGTACCTTTCTTCGGTACCCTGATATAGACTCGCTGCTTTCTTCGATCTGTAAGCCATTCCTCTATGATCTTGGCATCTTCGATTTCTTTTTGCAGCATGATCTCACGTGGGATAAACGGAGTTCCGGCATAAAATTGCTTCATAAAGCTGGATAATACCTGAGCCTTTGTATCGCCACGCGCCACACGCAGATAGAAATGCTCCCGCCCGATCAGTTTACCTCCCCGGACAAAGAATACCTGTACAACAGCATCCTGCTCCCGCAGATCAAGGCTTTCATCCATGGCAACTGCGATGATATCCTTATCTTCCTCTCCGTAACCTGTAATTTTCTGACGTTCTCCGATCTTCTGGATACTGCGGATCAGATCCCGGTATTCCATGGCATCCTCGAAACGCATTTCTTCGGAAGCTGCCATCATTTTGTCGGTAAGCATATCAATCGTATCCTTAAAGTCTCCATTGAGAAATTTCAACAGTTCTGCGATATTTTTCTTATATTCTTCTGAACTCACATAGCCCTGGCATGGCGCACTGCATTGTTTCATGTGATAGTACAGACATGGACGGTCCTTCCCACAATCTCTTGGCAGTACCCGATTACAGGATCGCACCTTATAAAGTTTTCGCACAAGCTCGATCACATCTTTTACAGCCCCGGCACTTGTATATGGTCCGAAATATTTCGCCTTGTCTTTCTTCATTCTTCTGGCAAAAAGAACTCTGGGATATTCCTCATTTACTGTGACTTTGATAAACGGATAACTCTTATCATCTTTGAGCATGGTATTATATTTCGGTCTGTGCTCCTTGATCAGATTACACTCCAGCACAAGGGCTTCCAGTTCCGAATCTGTGATAATATACTCAAATCTGGTGATATGGGTAACCATCTGTTCAATCTTTGCGCCCTTATTTCTGCTGCTCTGGAAATATTGACGCACCCTGTTTTTCAGGCTGACGGCTTTTCCAACATAGATGATCTCGTCCTTCTCCCCATGCATAATATAAACCCCCGGCTTACCCGGAAGTTTTTTCAGTTCTTCTTCTATCTGAAACATAAACTCTCCTCTATACAAAAAATCCTGCCCTGAACGCTTTTCGTATCCATGAGATATTACAGCGTAATTTCCTGTGATACGAAAACAGAGCCGGAAATTATTTCATTTCCGACTCTGTTATTGTATCACTGAATCTCTGGCTTATCCAGCGTTACTGTATTCTGTTTTTCCTCCGGAATTACCAGATCATCCAGATTTTCCGGAATCTCGATTCCACGCTCTACCGCATGGAAAATCTTCATAAATTCCTTACCTGTAATGGTTTCCCTGCGGATCAGATAAGCAGCAATCTTATCAAGTGCTTCTCTGTGACTGCCGATCAGTCTCTTTGCTTCTTCATAGGAATTATGCAGAAGTATCATCACCTCATGGTCAACCTCTGTGGCAGTGTCATCGCCGCAGTTTAACACTGCTCTTCCGCTGAGATACTGACTCTCCTGTGTAGCCAGACCCATAAGTCCGAATTTATCAGACATACCATATTGTGTAATCATGGCTCTTGCCACTTTGGTAGCCTGCTCAATATCATTGGCTGCCCCGGTTGTGACAGTATCAAATACCAGTTCCTCTGCTGCACGTCCGCCAAGATATCCCACAAGCATTGCTTCCAGTTCCTTCTTTGTATTGAGATATTTCTCCTCCTCGGGTACCTGCATTACATAACCAAGTGCCCCCATTGTTCTCGGCACAATAGTAATCTTCTGTACAGGCTCTGCATCTTTCTGCAGGGCGCTTACCAGTGCATGTCCTACCTCATGATAGGATACGATCCTGCGCTCCTGTGCACTGAGGATCCTGTCCTTCTTCTCTTTACCTACCAGAACTACTTCAACAGCTTCGAGAAGATCTTTCTGGGATACTGCGCTGCGTCCACTCTTAACAGCAAGGATAGCAGCCTCGTTGATCATATTAGCCAGATCCGAACCCACTGCCCCGGAAGTTGCAAGTGCAATGTTTTCAAAATCAACAGTCTCATCCAGATGTACATTTCTTGCATGAACCTTCAGGATCTCGATTCTTCCCTTCAGATCCGGTCTGTCCACAATGACACGTCTGTCAAAACGTCCCGGACGAAGAAGTGCCGGATCAAGAACCTCCGGACGGTTGGTAGCAGCCAGGATCAGAAGTCCCTTTGAAGTGTCAAATCCGTCCATTTCCGCAAGAAGCTGGTTCAGGGTCTGCTCGCGCTCATCATTGCCGCCGCCATAATGAGAATCTCGGCTCTTTCCGATTGCATCAATCTCATCAATAAAAATGATACATGGTGCATTCTTCTTTGCTTCCTCAAAGAGATCGCGGACACGTGATGCACCCACACCTACAAACATCTCCACAAACTCAGAACCTGACAGAGAGAAAAACGGCACATGTGCCTCTCCTGCTACTGCCTTTGCCAGAAGTGTTTTACCGGTTCCCGGAGGTCCTACAAGCAAAGCTCCTTTCGGCAGCTTCGCTCCGATGGTGGTATATTTGCCGGGATTATGCAGGAAATCCACCACCTCCTGCAGTGATTCCTTGGCCTCATCCTGCCCTGCCACATCCCTGAAAGTAATTCCTGTATCTTTCTGAATGTAGGCTTTGGCGCGGCTCTTTCCAACGCCCATCATTCCGCCGCCCTTATTCATGCGGCGCATAAATACCGTCAGAAGTACAAAGAGCAGAATCGTTGGCAGAAGCACACTGACCAGCATAGAAATAATTTCCCCTGCTGCATCCGGCTTCTTATACTCAAACTTGATTCCTGTTCCCTCAAGTCTCTCCGTCAGCTTATCTACTGACTCCATCTGATTGGCATAATAAACTTCTTCTGAAAATCCTGATGACTGATGTTTCGGCGTGATCGTCAGTGTATTTGACTGAAGCGTAACCTCTTTCACATCTCCATCATCTACCATCTCAATAAATTTATCATAAGTGATCTCACTCGAATTATCCTTGAGCATATTGGTAAACATGGCGAAACATACCAGAGTTACCAGGAGGCATACCAGAAAGGCCAGTATCGACTGATGATTCTTGTTCGGGTCCTGTCTGCCCGGACCTTTATTATTATCAGGACGATTGCCATTCGGATTGTTATCCATATGATTATCCATTTCATTCCTCCTAAACGTTATCGTTCTTATTATAAAGAGAATTATTCTATAAATCAACCGCGAGATTGTGAAATTTACGTTATATCTGGATTTCTGTTGCTGAAAACAGAATCTGTGCTTTTTCTGCAGCAACAAAATTTATTTATATTTTTCTAAATTTCTCTGTTACAAACCGTTCTTTTTGTAGTATACTATTGACAAACTGATTACTGCTCACTTCGTTCCCGGTAATGCGCTCCGCAATACACAGAATTTATGCTGACCGCATAAATTTGCGCTGTATGTCCCGGGATATTCTAAATGAGCAGTACTAAAAATGTGATGAGGAAAGGAAATGAACAAATGAAGATAGGATTTGACAACGACAAGTATCTGAAAATGCAGTCCGAACATATTCGGGAACGTATCAACCAGTTTGGAAACAAACTTTATCTGGAATTTGGCGGCAAGCTTTTTGATGACTACCATGCTTCCAGAGTTCTTCCGGGATTTGAGCCGGACAGCAAACTGCGTATGCTGATGCAGCTTTCTGATCAGGCAGAGATCGTTATTGTAATCAGCGCCGCTGATATTGATAAAAATAAAGTCAGAAGTGACCTTGGTATCACTTATGATGAAGATGTACTCCGCCTTATGGAAGTATTTACCGAGCGCGGACTTTATGTAGGAAGTGTCTGCATCACCCAGTATTCCGGACAGGAAAGCGCAGATGCGTTTAAGAAACGTCTGGAGAAGCTTGGAATCAAAGTATACGTGCTTTATCTGATCCCGGGTTATCCGAATAATACTTCCTTTATTGTAAGTGATGAGGGATATGGCAAGAACGATTATATCGAAACAACAAGACCACTGGTTGTCATCACTGCTCCAGGACCCGGAAGCGGAAAAATGGCCACCTGCCTTTCTCAGCTTTACCATGAATACAAGCGCGGTGTCAAGGCAGGATATGCCAAATTTGAAACTTTCCCAATCTGGAATATCCCGCTGAAGCATCCGGTAAATCTGGCATATGAAGCAGCTACTGCTGACTTAAATGATGTGAACATGATCGACCCGTTCCATCTGGAAGCATATGGTGAGACTACTATTAACTACAACCGTGACGTTGAAGTTTTCCCTGTTCTTCAGGCTATGTTTGAAAAGATCATGGGCGAGTGCCCTTACAAATCTCCCACAGATATGGGCGTTAATATGGCCGGTAACTGCATCGTTGATGATGAAGTCTGCAAGGAAGCTGCACGTCAGGAGATCATCCGCAGATATTATAAGAGCATGGAAGCTCTGGTTCGCGGAACAGGCCGCGAAGAAGAAGTTTATAAGATTGAGCTTCTGCTGAAACAGGCTCATGTGACCATCGAAGAACGCAAGGTGGTTCCTGCTGCGCTGAAACGTGAAGAAGAAACAGGTGCACCTGCTGCTGCCATGGAACTTCCTGACGGACGTATTGTTACAGGTAAGACCTCTGAACTTCTTGGTGCATCTTCAGCACTGCTTCTGAATGCACTGAAAGAACTGGCAGGAATCGATCATGACAAACATGTTATCTCTCCGGAAGCATTAAGACCGATCCAGGCACTCAAAACAGAATATCTCGGAAGCAAAAACCCAAGACTTCACTCTGATGAGACTCTGATCGCACTTTCCATCAGTGCCGCAGATAATGAAGATGCCAAGCTTGCCCTGCAGCAGATTCCGAAATTAAAAGGCTGCCAGGTTCATACTTCCGTACTTCTGTCTCAGGTGGATATCCTGGAATTCCGTAAGCTGGGTGTTGAACTTACCTGCGAGCCGAAATCTGAGCATGCTAAGAAACTGCAGAAATAATTTCTGAAATGGTTTTCAAATAGCAGCAGAAAACTCTGAAAATCCACAATATCTATATAATGATACAAGAAAGAATCCTGCCTGAACATATGACAGTTTCATATGAACAGGCAGGAATTTTTTATTTCTCTATAATCTCAATCGCTCTGTCCGGATAATTGGTAATGACTGCTTCTGCACCTGCGTCTTTTACCAGCTGGATGTGTTCTGGTTTGTTGGCAGTCCATACGTGCATTTTCAGTCCGGCACGTTTGACTTCTTCTATGAACTGTGGGTATTTCAGGTGATAAACTGCAGGGTGTACGGCGTTGATTCCGAGATTTTTGGCGTACATGGCTGGATTTACCCATCCGTCACTGAAAAGGATTCCGGTCTGTACATGGTCATTCAGCTGTTTTAACTGTAACAGGCTGTAATGGTTAAAGGAGGAATAGATCAGCTGGTCTTCCATGTTCATTTCTTTTACCAGTTTCAGGATTTTCCCTTCCATTCCCGGATAGAAGCAAATGCTGTTCTTTAGTTCGATGTTTACCATCATATCTGTGGTGCGCATGAGCTCCAGTACTTCTGCCAGAGTTGGAATGTGATAAATTCCTGATGGTTCTGCGGGTGTACTGACTTTTAATTCTTTCAATTGAGCCAGTGTCATATCTTTGATCAGTCCGGTTCCGTCTGTGACGCGGTCTACGTTTTCGTCGTGCATAACGATGAGTTCGCCGTCTGCGGAAGTATGTACATCCAGTTCGATTCCGTCTGCGCCCTGTCTGATGGCAAGTTCAAATGCTTCCAGAGTGTTCTCCGGTCTGTATCCGCTGGCACCCCTGTGTGCCCATACTTTTGTTGTTCTCTTTGTTGTTTCTGTCATTTTAGTATTACTATATCTGATAAATATGTTTGATCTATGGTCAGTCTGCGAAAAAAATGTGTTCTCCTATAAATGGTACATTTCAGATTTGCGGTGTTTTAATAATGGAAGCTGTTCTCTGATCTGATCTTCTTGATCCAGGTCCATTTCTTCTATTAAGATGCCTTCTTTCTCATCCAACTGTTTCATAACCTGACCCCATGGATCTGTTACAATAGAATGTCCCCAGGAAATATATCCTGCCTGTGTATCTCTGGCAGGAGCACATCCAAGCATGTAGATCTGATTGTCAAGGGCTCTTGCACGAAAAGTCAGTTCCCAGTGTGCCGGACCTGTGGTCATATTAAATGCTGCAGGGACGAAAATCATCCTTGCACCGTCCAGTGCCATTGTGCGGGCAAACTCCGGGAAGCGGATATCGTAGCAGATCATGACACCCATTTTTCCAAATTCAGTATCAAATACTGTGGCATGATCTCCCGAAGTCAGAGTATCTGATTCTTTAAAGTACTGGCCATTTTTTACATTGATATCAAAGAGATGAGCTTTTCTGTGCTTACCAATCTGTTTTCCATCTCTGTCAAAAATATAAGAAGTGTTGTAAACCTTTCCCACATCATCTGCTTCCGGCATGGAACCTGCGATCAGATAAATATGATACTTTCTGGCATAATCAGACATTGCCTGCCAGGATGGACCACCTTCTTTTTCTGCATAAACTGGAAAATTTTCGGTCTGATACGGACAGCAGAACATCTCCGGAAGAATTACAAAGTCCGGATTTTCCGCCTTTATTTTTTCTATATAAGTGCCGGCAGTACGGATATTTTGTATTTTATCTTTTACTGTGGGCATCTGAATTGCTGCTACTTTCATATGCGTCCTCTCCTTTCTTTTATCTATTATAGCCGAAAAAAACCACATCGCCAATCCTACATTAAAGTTGCTTCCAATATTTTTATATGCTATATTAAAAACAAGCCGAAACATATCTGCTTCTACCAAAGATAAAAATTCTAAATATCCCGGAAACCCCGGAAAAGGAGCATTTCTTTGTTTCAAATCACATATTCTAAAAAGGCTGAAAAAGTCTGGAACTTAATTCAGGCATCATTTATTTTGTCCGACGTTGAAGAAATAGAACCAGACCCAGAAGAATTGGAAGCACTACGCCGATATGAAGCTGGCGAGCCTGATTATCAACCATCCATCTCTGCTGAAAATCTGAAAAGAGAACTAGGATTATAATTTAACAACATCCCCCACGCATGAACATTCCTTCCATGTGTGGGGGATATTGATTTTCCGCAGGTAAGTTGCTAAATGCACCTGCATTCAGTTGATTTAATTAATTATTCTTCATAACCATTCGGGTTATTGGACTGCCATCTCCAGGAGTCTGCACACATTTCTTTAATACCGTTTTCGGCTTTCCATCCCAGTTCTCTCTCTGCTTTGGAAGCATCGGAATAGCAGGTTGCGATATCGCCTGGACGACGTGGCTTGATCACATATGGAATTTTAACACCTGTAGCAGCTTCAAAATTCTTCACAATATCAAGAACACTGTAGCCTTTTCCTGTACCAAGGTTGTAGATACTTAATCCGGAATTATCTTCGATTTTCTTAAGAGCTTTTACATGTCCTTTTGCAAGGTCAACTACGTGAATGTAATCTCTCACACCAGTTCCGTCCGGAGTATCATAATCATTTCCGAATACCCCAAGTTCTTTCAGTTTACCTACTGCAACCTGTGTGATATATGGCATCAGGTTGTTCGGGATTCCGTTTGGATTCTCTCCGATAGTTCCGCTCTTGTGAGCACCGATCGGGTTAAAGTAACGGAGAAGAACTACGTTCCATTCCGGATCTGCTTTCTGAATGTCTGTCAGGATCTGCTCAAGCATGGATTTTGTCCATCCATATGGATTTGTGCACTGTCCTTTCGGGCACTCTTCTGTGATCGGGATAATTGCCGGGTCTCCGTATACAGTTGCAGATGAGGAGAAGATAATGTTCTTTACATTATGTTTTCTCATGACATCTACCAGTGTTAAGGTTCCTGCAATGTTATTTTCGTAATATTCCCAGGGTTTGGCAACGGATTCTCCAACTGCTTTCAGACCTGCGAAATGAATACAGGAATCAATATCTTCTTTATCAAAAATTTCATTTAAAGCATCGCGGTCCAGGATGTCTGCTTTGTAGAATTTCACTGGTTTGCCTGTGATCTTGGAAACTCTTTCCAGAGATTTCTCACTTGCATTGCTTAAGTTATCCAGAACTACAACATCATATCCTGCGTTCTGCAATTCTACAACTGTATGGCTTCCAATATAGCCTGCTCCACCTGTAACTAAAATTGCCATAATAATTCCTCCTAACCTGTCTTCCTGCTACAATACCTGTTTTTTGCAATTTCTGTTTTTTTCTCTTTCAACAATACCTATATTAGTTCACAGTATCAGAAATATCCTTGATAATTCTGAGTGTAATCTATAAAATTCTGCGATATCCTGTTTCACATCTGCAAAATTTACCTCTGTATTTTACAGCACCCTATATTCAGAACTGTAAAATACCGTTGCCTGGCACGTCATGTATTGTAGAAAATCCTGCGAAAATATGATTTCTCTCATATCCCCGCAGGATAATTCTATCCGAATCAGTTCATAAACACAAGTCTTTATGGACATGTACGTTTTTTTATACCTGTTTATACGTTACTGTTCATTCCGTTCACAGTAACGTTTATACTTATTTACAATCTCTTTCATCCGGGAAAGTTTTTCTTCCATGTCTTTCACCAGTTTAAACTGTGTTCTGCAGCGATCCAGATTATGTCCCTCTCTGTGAATCTTGAAATAATGATCTCCCTCCAGATAGTCTGTGAGGAAACGCATTCCACATTCAAAGGTCATAAGGATTGCTCCCATGGGAAGCATATCCAGTTCTGTCTCAGTCAGCGCACCGCCACAGCCTTCAATGAAGCCTTTGACATAAACTTCATACAGATGAAGATCACAGGACACCTTCGTCAGATCTTTCTCATCCTCTGCTCCGGTACTTGCGCCAAAGCGGATAGAATCACCGAAATCATTTACGGAAAGTCCCGGCATTACAGTATCAAGATCAATCACACAGATGGCTTTTCCCGTTGCATTATCGATCATAATATTATTCAGCTTGGTATCATTATGTGTAACACGCAACGGCAGCTTTCCCTGATCCTGCATATCGCACAGGACATGTGCCAGTTCTGTGCGGTCCAGCACAAACTGAATCTCTTTTTCCACATCTGCTGCTCTGTGACATATATCTTTTTCCACAGCAGTTTTAAACTTATCCAGCCTGTCCACCGTATTATGAAAATTTACGATGGTCTCATGAAGCGTTTCTGCCGGATAGTCTGCAAGCAGCCTCTGGAAATGTCCGAAAGCAACTGCACTCTGGTAAAAATCTTCCTCATCTTTTACCATGTCATAGCATGTGGCATCTTCAATGAACAAATATACTCTCCAGTATTCCCCGTCCTCATCTACATAATAAGGAAGTCCATCCTTTGTCATCACAAGATTCAGAGTCTCTCTATCCACATCTCCACCGTTTTCCTGAATCTTTTTCTTCAGCCAGGCAGTGACACCGCTGACATTCTCCATCAGTTCTATGGGTTTGGTAAAAATACTCCTGTTCATTTTCTGAAGAATATAATGTTTGCCTGTACCGTAAGTCAGTCGGTAAGTATCATTGATATGTCCGCTTCCATAAGGAACACATTCTGTCAGATTATCTTCCAGAACAAATGCACTGGTGATATTCTTTATCTCCCGGTTAATTTCCACTCAATTATTCCTCCCATAATCTCTGTGGATACAGCCCTCCATCTTTTAAATTCTGAATGGCAGCTACTACCACAGGTTTATCTTCTTTGTAGGTTACGCCATACCATTTATCCATAGATTTCAGAACCTTTACAGTTGCTCTCTTCTCACCGAGAAGTTCATCTACTACAAATGGCAGGAAATATTCACATTTCAGCGGGTTTACTTTCAGATTCTCATCCAGGAATTTAGGGAATCTGTCTTTCAGCTCTTTTAGGATACTTGCGGAAAATCCCCACATATTCATGGATACTGTACTGCCTTCCGGAAGCATAGTCCATGTTTTTCCATCGTCTTCTGTATAAGCTGTGCCGCCGTCATGCTTTTCGATATGGGTACGCTCGTTGATCTTAAGAAGATGTCCTTCTTCATCTGTAACGCACACACCTCTTGCCACATGGCCATTCTCTGTCAAAGTATTTTCCAGTTTATAGCCGACCATCATATATCTGTAAATATCTGCGGTATCTTCGTTCTCTGTCAGGAAATCATATGCCATCTTAAATGCATGGCTTCCATAATAGTCATCTGCATTGATTACAACGAATGGTCCGTCGATTTCATTGATACAGCTTAATACGGCATGTCCGGTTCCCCATGGTTTCACACGTCCTTCCGGTACTTCATAGCCTTCCGGAATATTGTGAAGATCCTGGAAAACATATGATACTTCCAGCTGATTGCTGAGGCGGTCACCGATGGCGCTTCTGAAGTCTGCTTCATTTTCTTTTTTGATAATAAATACTACTTTTTGGAATCCGGCCTGTACTGCATCATAAATGGAGAAATCCATGATGATGTGTCCCTCTTTATCCACCGGATCGATCTGTTTCAGACCGCCGTAACGGCTTCCCATACCTGCTGCCATAACTACTAATACTGGTTTCTTCATAATTTTTTTCCTCTTTTCTTTAAATGTTTTTCGTTACTCTCAGATTACCTGGTAACTTTTTACATTCATCTTATCATACTATGATTTCGAGGTCAAAACGTGTTACATAATACCTTTCACAATCGCAAACGTTACTGTTCACTCCGTTCACAGTAACGTAGCCAAAATTCATTCCAGATTGCCTGCGGCAATGGAATTTTGGCTTGTATGTCTCGGGATTTTGGCATATTCATGCCAAAACACCTCGCGGGATAGTGGTGTGTGAACAGTAACATCGCAAACAATTGTTATTGTCCTGCTGTCCTCTAATATTATCCCTTAATGCCACCGGTAACACCACCGATGATCTTCTCAGACAGGAAAATATACAGAATAAATGTCGGCAGGAATACAATGATCACTGCTGCAAACATTCCGGCCCAGTCACCTGTATATTTCATGGAGTTGATCATTCCATAAAGTCCGGGTGCAACAGGTTTCAGCTTATCCGAGCTTGCGAAGATCAGTGACAGGAAATACTCGTTCCAGATATTAATAAAGTTAAAGATTGTTACTGTTACGATTCCTGACTGTGCCATGGGAAACATGATTTTCCAGAAAGTACGCATGGGAGGGCATCCGTCGATTGCTGCCGCTTCCTCATAGGTCCTGGAAATATTGCTGAAAAATGTAAGCAGAAAAATGGTCGTATAAGGTACATTAATTCCTACATACAATATGATCAATACCGTTCTTCCTGCAGCCACATTATTCAGGATTCCCATACCGGAAATAATGCTGAAAAGGGGAAGAACAACCATGATTGCCGGAACACCCATGGCAGATACGAAGCTGGTCTGGATAAATTTGTTTGCAATAAAATCAAATCTGGACAGTACATAAGCTGCAGGTGCACACACCAGAATCAGTATTGTGCAGGAAATTACTGAATAGATCAGAGAATTTCCGAAGAAGCCTGCAACTCCGGCCCCGTTCCATGCTTTTGCATAATTTTCAAAATGTAATCCGGACTCAAACTTCAGGGCTTTTCCCTGGAAGATTTCTGCTGTTGTTGAAAAACTTGCCCCGAATACCCATCCCAGAAGCGCAATGGTAAAGATTACCCAGAGCAGCAGGATGATGTATCCCGGCAGGAGTTTGACTTCTTTTTTCAGATTAAAGGGTCTACGTGCCTCTTTTTCTTTTGCCATTTCTCATCCCTCCTTAGAATTCCAGATCATCATCTTTGATCACTCTGTTGCAGATTGTAAATACAATGACTACGCAGACACTGAGCAGTACACCGATGGCAGCTCCCAGACCTGCATTTCGTTCTGTAACTGTATTGCCGCCGCCAAAAATCTGCATATACATATAAACATAAGGGGTAATTGTCTGTGTGTCTGCAGTTACTGTGGAGAAAAGCTGTGACCATACAAAAAAGCCTACACTGCTTACAGACCACATGGTAATGTTTGTCTTAAATACTCCCTTTAACAATGGAAGTGTCATGTAACGGAACTGTGCCGGTTTGGTCGCTCCGTCAATGGTTGCCGCCTCATAATATTCAGGGCTGATACGCTCAATACCGCTGAGCCAGATCAGCATATGGTATCCAACCATTCCAAAACAATATGCAAACAACAGTGCCCAGAATTTGTGGTCATTATCCAGGAACTGGATCTTTGCCAGATTGTCCAGATGCAGTGCTGTAAAAAGATCTTTCAACAAGCCATATCTTGGACTGTATACATACTGCAGCCACATAGTAGCAAGTGCTACTGCACTGACAATATTTGGCATATAAATGATCGCGCGGAAAAATTTCTTTCCTCTGATTCCACTGGTAAGAATAACTGCAAATAAAAGAGACAGGCTCATTACCACCAGACCGCCGATCAGCCAGATACGAAACAGGTTAAAAAATGAAGTCTTAAATAAGCTGGTACTAATCAGCTTTGTATAGTTGCCAAATCCTACAAATTTCCATAAATCCATGGAATCTGTAACTCCGTCGATCTTGAAAAAGCTCATGATCACTGTTCTGATGATCGGATACAGAAAGATTCCCAGAAACAGCAGAACTGCCGGAGTCAGAAATACAACGATCATCGTTTTATTCTTCTTCAAATAAATACCTCCTCTGTAAGTAATACCACATCTACGGATTGCTACGCTTCGCTCCCGCAATCCTCCAGCCATTCGGAATCCGCTGATTTACTTCGTAAATCGCTACTTCCTCATGTCTGGCGGTTTCCAAGTCTAAAAGTCTTATCGTGCAAGCACGAACGACTTTTTGCCTTTGAAACCTGGATATTCAAAAAGACAGATGGCGGCAGCGTAGATACGATGCCACCATCTCTATAAATTCTTTATTTATTTCGCTGCGTCCTGCATAGTGGAAACAAATTCATCTGCTGTAATGGAACCTGCCATTAATTTGATAAAGTTTTCTTTGATAACCGGAGTCATATCTACGTTGGATTCTACACCGCATGCCCATGTGAAACGGTTTGTGCTCTGCTCAATAACAGGTTTTGCACACTCAACCATTGCCGGCCATTCTGTGTTTGTTGTATCAGCCGGGATACCTACAGTTTCATCTGCAAGTTTCTGGTCGTATTCACCTTTTGTAAGGAATGTGATCAGATCAAATGCTTCTTTTGCAAGTTTTGTATCTTTGTTAATACCAAATACCTGTGCACCAAAGTTGTTTGTTTCGATTCCGTTTGCTCCGTCTGTAAGTGCCGGATATGCAAAGCATCCCCAGTGGAAGTCAGGACCTGCCATCTCTTTTACTTCGTTTGGTAACCAGGAGCCATTCAGATACATTGCAGCTGTTCCAAGTGCAAGCTCTGTGTTCTGACCTGCAGGCCATACGTTGGAACCAACCATCTCTGAATAATATCCGTTAGATGCAAGTTCTTCGATATCCTGTGCCATCTGAAGAACTGCAGGATCATCCCATTCACCTTCAGTTACGATCTCTTTTACTTTATCTTCGCCAACCAGTCTTGCAAGATGATATCCGATCACACATGTTGCATAGGCATCATCCATAGTCATTGGTGTGATTCCTGCATCTTTTAATTTCTGGCATACATCTTTGAATTCATCCCATGTCTTCGGTTCTTCTGTGATTCCTGCCTGCTCAAACAGATCTTTGTTATAGAAGAAAGCAAATACGTTTGGCTGATATGGAATTGTTTTTAATGTGCCGCCGCCGGCATCACGGCATGCTGCCATCAGACCTGCGTTTGCAGTTGCTTCATAGTCATTCTCTTTCGCAAGGTCTTCCAGATCCAGAAGATATTTACCGTACATTCCGTTTACACGGTCGATATCTTCGTCAAAAATATCAATCTGTGTGCCGCCGTCCAGTGCAGGCTGAAGTGCTTCACGGTTTCCGGTACGTCCCTTAAACTGAAGGTCTACCTTAACTCCTGTCTGTTCTGTATAAGCGTCAACTGCTTCCTGAATCACCTGTCCCTGTGGCTCTGTAGCTTCCCACATTGACCAGTAAACTAATGTGTCATCTGCTGCCTGAACAGTGAAAGCCGGTGCTGCAAGTGAACCAACCATAACCGCACATAATGTTGCACTAAGCATCTTTTTCTTCATACCCATAACCTTTTTTCCTCCTTTGTCGGTTTTGACATTTTGTCTTCTTTTTTCTCTCTTTTCGCTCTTTTGTTGAATTTCAACAATTATTTCTTTTGGTAGTTCTTATTTTATCATTTTTGCACAAATAGTATTTGCACAAACGTCCATTTCTTTTGTACAAAAATTCATTTTCAACTGGTTTTTCATCTGTTTTTGTTGTATACTTATACACAACAACCATATTGCAGTTTTCGGACAGGCTAAGGGAGGTGGCAGTAATGGCTTTTGAGAGTATGTATCTGGAAGAAGATATTCATATTGACCGGATTTATACAATCCACTATTTTGAATACAAAAGCGATTTTCACTTTGCAGGAGAACGCCATAATTTCTGGGAATTTCAATGTGTAGATAAGGGAAAGGCAGAAATAGAGACAGATAACGGTATCTACCATCTGACAAGCGGACAGCTCATCTTTCACAGACCAAATGAATTTCATAACCTTATTGCCATAGGAAATACCGCACCTAATATTGTGGTAGTTTCTTTTGAATGCGATTCTCCATGTATGAAATTCTTTGAGAAAAAATTGCTGAAACTTTCTGATTCTGAGAGAAATCTCATGGGAATGCTAATTGCCGAGGCACGCCGCTGTATCAAAACCCCTCTGGATGATCCTTATACAGAAAAGATGGAAAAGAAAGAAAATTTTTTGTTTGGTTCTCAGCAGCTTATCCGTATTTACCTTGAGCAGATGCTGATCTACATGATCCGGAGAAATTCTTCTCCTCCCATGACTGTACCTGTCAGCCAATTTGTGAATCTGAAAAATAATTCCGCTGTCTATAAGCGTGTCATTGCTTATATGGAAGACCACATCCGGGAAAATATTACACTCTGCGATCTGTGCCATGACAATATGATCGGACGCTCCCAGCTTCAGAAAATATTTCAGGAACAACATCAGTGTGGCGCCATGGATTTCTTTTCCCGGTTAAAGATCGCCTATGCCAGACAACTGATCCGCGAAAACCAAATGAACTTCACACAGATTTCAGAATTTCTGGGATACTCTTCCATCCATTACTTTTCCAGACAGTTTAAAAAAATTTCCGGAATGACACCCACAGAATATATCACATCAATAAAGGCGCTCTCAGAACGAGAGCGCCAGTAATACCAGACCAATATTTTCATAATGTTGAACAGCCTTTTTCTTATTTCATATTGCTGAGATTCTCTATAAATTCATCCGATGTTTCTTCTAATCTTGTAAGCTTCAGAAGTTCGCTTTGTATCTGTTCTTTATAATCCGGATCTGCCTCCAGACCTGCAGCCCACATGTACGGCTTTGACATCTCTTTCATATACGGTACTGCATCTGCCAGCACTTCCGGCCATTGTGTATTGTCCGTATCTGCCGGGATGGAATTAACCGCATCTGTCATTTTCATATCTGTTTCCCCGGTACAGATGGAATATGCAAAATCAAAAGCTTCCTGTTTCATCTGCGAATCCTTCGTGACTCCAAATCCCTGTGCTCCCACCATAACACCTTCTGTGCCGTCTGTTCCGGCCTTTACTGCAGGCCATGGAAAAAATCCCCAGGAATCATCAGATTCTGTAGCTTCTGTCACTTCATTCGGAACCCAGGAGCCCTGTAGCACCATGACTGCCTCGCCATCTCCCACTTCATCCTGACCTTCCGGATGCTGTGCCGGTGCACTCTGACTCATATATCCCGCAAAAAACAAAATTCTGATATCATCTGCCGCCTCTTTTGCCTGCGGAATCTGTGACCAGGTACAGTTACGGATCAGATGCTGCACTTTCTCCTGTCCAAGGTATCTGGCAAGCTGATATCCATACAGAAGATTCACATACTCTTCATCGCAGGTCATGGCACTAAGGCCACTGTCACTGTTTTTAATCTTACGGCATACTCTGATCAGTTTCTCCCAGGTATCCGGGATATCCTGTTCTGTAAGTCCAGCCTCTTCCCATAAATCCTTATTATACCAGACGCCTGTGATATAAGGCTGATACGGCATTGCAAGCAGTTCTCCATTTCCCCAGTTCTTCACCTGCTCCAACAGTACCGGCATAATATGCTTCTCATAATCCACAGTATCTGCCATTCCTTTTAATTCTGCCAGATAATCCCTGTGTTCCTGAGCCATCCTCTGATAATCATCATCAAAAAGATCAATCTGTTCTCCGGCATCCAGGGCAGGTTCTATCAGAGACCGGATTCCTCTGCCCTTCCACTGAATCTCTACAGAAATACCTGTTGCTTCTTCATAAGCTTCTGCTGCTTCTCTGATCACATCTGCCTGTGGTTCATCTTCTTCCCACATGGACCAGTATACAATACTCTGTTCCGGAATTTCTGTGATTTCATCTGATGCTGATACAGTAACCGCTCCTGTTGCGAACAGCATTGACAAACAGCTCATACCCGCTGCAATGCTTCTCCATTTTTCCATACTGAAAATACCCTCCATTGTACCTGCTTTTACATGGATAACTGTCTGATTTTATTTTCTCCAATAATCACTTGTCTGTCAATCCCCAAAATTTATACATTTCTAACAACCATGTCGAATACTGTTCACTCTCTTTTCAACACCAAACAAAATTATCCGTTTCACTACGCAGGCTCTACAACGAATAACAGCTCCGCAGGAGGTTTACTTAGTTTGATCAAACAGGATTTCCATCTTCGTTCCCTTACCCGGCTCACTGTCCAGAAGAATCTTCGCATGATGCAAAACTGCGCCATGTTTTACAATAGAAAGCCCCAGACCTGTACCTCCGGTTTCACGTGAATGACTCTTGTCCACTCTGTAAAAACGCTCGAAGATTCTCTGCTGTTCGCTTTCCGGAATACCTATTCCATTATCCTCCACACGAAAGTACGGTTTCCCATTGAGTTTTCCCACAAAAACCTTTACGTCTCCACCATCCTGGGTATAGCGGATGGCATTATCTGTGATATTGTAGAACATTTCATATAGTACATGGCGTACTCCCTGCATCTGTGCAGATTCGCCTGTATATTCCAGATTAATCTTTTTCTTTGCTGCCCTGTTCTGCAGATTGTTAATCACATCTTCCCCAAGCTCTCCGATATCAACCTGTTCAAACATAGTTTCTCCGTTCTTCTCATCCAGTCTGGAAAGCTGAATAATATCTGCAACCAGATTGGATAAACGCTCGGACTCATGAAAAATCCTGCCGGAAAAATCCTGCATCTTGTCCGGCGGTACCATTCCATTCATCATAAGCTCCGCATATCCGGAAATGGACATTAACGGCGTTTTCAATTCATGAGAAACATTTGCGGTAAATTCTTTTCTTGCACTCTCTGCGTTCTTCAGATCTTCCAGTTGTTTCTTAATCTGTCGGTTCTGCTGATCTAGCCGAAACAGTAACGGTCTCAGTTCTTCATAGCAGACATTGTCCAGCGGCTTTTCCAGATTAATCTGATTGATCGGTTCGATGAGCTTTTGTGTCTGGTTCTGTACCAGAAAAAACTCGATCACAAAGATCACACATACCAGTCCTCCAAGCAGCAAGAAACTGGATAGCATAGTCATCAGAAGACTGTCTGTTGTCCTGGCTACTCTAAGAACCTGAGCATTTTTTAATTTTATTGCATAATAGAAAGTCTGTTTTGACAGGGTATCAGAATATCTGACCATTTCACCGAATCCCTTTTTCTCAGCTTCAATAAACTCTGGTCTGTTGCTGTGGTTTTCCATTTCAGAAGGATTCTCAATGCTGTCAAACAACACATCACCATCTTTTCCCAGAAGAGTGATGCGGCTGCTGGTGGCATCCCCTATCTTATCTGTAAGAAAGTCCTGACCATCTTCTTCCAGACCTGTTTTAATGTATGCAGCTTCGTCTCTGACACCTTGTTTCATATAAATATCATATCTGTTATACATGACAGTTCCTGCTGCCAGGAATGTAAGTACTACGGATAAGATAATAAGTAAACTGGTGTGACTGAATATTTTATGCTTCATTTTTCCACTCCTGTTTTTCGTCTGTTTTATCTATTATGCACCGATCCTGTATCCCACACCCCGGATCGTTTCGATCAGATTTCCTGCCTCGCCAAGTTTCTGGCGCAGGGTTCTCACATGGACATCCACAGTTCTGGTTTCACCGTCAAAATCATATCCCCATACATGACAAAGAATCTGATTTCTTGTCATAACAAGTCCTTTATTTTCCAGCAGATACTGAAGAAGTTCAAATTCTTTTCGGGTAAGATCGATCTTTTCTTCCCGGTAACGCACCTCATGACGTCCTACATTCAGATAAAGCTCGTCGTAATGCAGTTCCCTGTCTTCATTCTGACGGGTACTTCGTCTGAGAACTGCTTTTACTCTGGCAACAAATTCCATCATACCGAAAGGCTTGGTAATGTAATCATCGGCTCCGCCTTCCAAACCTTTTACTTTGTCAAATTCCGCTTCTTTTGCAGTAACCATAATCACCGGCACATCCTTTACAGACGGCATACTTTTCAGCTGTTCCAGAATGGTATAGCCATCATCTCCCGGAAGCATGATATCCAGCAGGATCAGCTCCGGTATCTCTTCTTTCAGCGCTTTCATCAGTTCATTGCCATTACCAAACCCCCTGGCTTTAAATCCTGTTGTTTCCAGTGTATAAATAAGAAGCTCCCTGATATTCCGCTCATCTTCTACACAATAGATCATTCTGCTTTGCCTCCCCTTTATTTATCACCTGCTTTGTCGTCACAAGTGTATTTCTTTTTTCAGTATACTTATTTTTTTATCCCTGTACAAGTAGATATCCGGCATCTGCTTCATTTCTTTAAAGCAAAAATCCGGCCATTTTCTCTGAAATATCTCTCAGATACTTCAGAGTGCCCGGATTTCCTGATCATGCAAATAACATCATCCGTTACTGTTCATTTCGTTCTCAGTAACGTTGCCAAAATTCATTCCAAATTGCCTGCGGCAATGGAATTTTGTCATCTACCTGTTTATTTTTATGAAAGCTGATATTTGATTCGTGCGTCTTCCAGTTCATGATAAAATGTTTCGTCCGGATGGCTCTTGACAATATTCAGATGACTGTGAGTATCATACAGATCTTCATTCACCTGCGTCACACAGACTCCAATATTGGAACAATGGTCTGCCACACGTTCCAGACAGGTTGTAATGTCTGAAAGGATAAATCCCATCTCTATTGTACATTCACCGTTTCTCAGTCTCTGTACATGACGACGTTTCACTTCTTTGGAAAGTTCATCAATCACTTCTTCCAGCGGTTCAATTTTCTCCGCAAGTTTCATATCCTGTTTGTCAAAAACTTCATATGCCGTATTTACGATATCTTCTACTGCCTGTCCCAGCACTTCCAGATCTTTCTTTGCATTTTCGGAAAACTTCAGTCCTTTTTCATAAAGCTCCTGTGCTGATTCCATAATATTTACAGCATGGTCAGAAATACGTTCAAAATCCCCGATACAGTGAAGCATAATGGAAAGGCTGTGACTGTCTGCTTCTGAGATATCTTTGTGGCTCAGCTTCACCAGATAAGTTCCCAGTTCATCTTCATAGCGGTCAACCTTGGATTCCATGTTTTCCACACGTTCTACGCCTTCTTCACTGTATTTATCCACCAGACTCAGTGCTGTAAACAGTGCATTGTGGGATTCTTCTGCCATTTTTCTTGCTGCATTGCGGCTCTGCTCTACTGCAAATGCCGGTTTCTCCAGGAAACGAGGCTCCAGGATCATAAATTCTCTGTCCTCTGCTGAAACAACAACGTCCTCTTTTTTGTCCCGGATTGTAAGACAGGCAAGTTTCTCCAGTCCCTTTGCAAAAGGAAGAAGAATGATCGTTGCAGTAACATTAAATACACTGTGGATAACAGCAATTCCTGCCGGTGTTGCTGCCTGATGGAAGAAAGAAAATCCAACAACTGCATTTATAAGATAGAATACAGTCATAAAGATAACCGTACCGATCAGGTTGAAATACAGATGTACTGCTGCTGCACGTTTTGCATTCTTCTTGGCTCCGATTGCAGAAAGGATTGCAGTAATACAGGTTCCGATGTTCTGTCCCATAATGATCGGGATTGCTGCACTGAACGGTACTGCACCTGTAAGACACAGGGCCTGCAGAATACCTACGGATGCAGAAGATGACTGGATCACTGCAGTAAGAAGGGCACCTGCTATAACACCTAACAACGGATTTGAGAATTTAAGTAACAGATTTGTAAATTCCGGTACTTCTGCAAGGGGTTTTACAGCAGAACTCATCATATCCATACCGTACATCAGGATTGCAAAACCAATAAAAATTGTTCCGATATCTTTCTTCTTTGAATCATTGATAAACAGAATGAAAATCACACCAATGATCGCAAGCACAGGGGAAAATGATGTTGGTTTAAACATCTGAATGATAAAATTGTCACTCTGTATTCCTGTCAGGCTTAAGATCCAGGAAGTGATCGTGGTACCGATATTGGCACCCATGATCACTCCTACTGCCTGTGATAATTTCATGATCCCTGAATTTACAAAACCTACTACCATAACAGTCGTAGCTGAAGATGACTGGATCACTGCTGTTACTCCTGCTCCCAAAAGCACTGCTTTTATCGGATTTGAAGTAAGATTTTCAAGAATCTTCTCCAGCTTTCCGCCGGAAACCTTCGCAAGGCCATCTCCCATTGCATTCATACCATACAAAAATAATGCAAGGCCTCCGATCAATGTTAATATACTGAATAAATCCATGATTATTCTCCTTTTCCCTTTTCATAAGTATATGGTTATTTAACTTGTTTCCCATCATAACCATGCTTTGTAAAATCATCCCCATGAGAATGTTAAATCCATGTAAAATTTCCAGTCATCCTATTCATTCTGTGAAAAATCTCCATAAATCCATCCGTATTGTTAATATAAAAATAAAAAGAACCATTGCAAGAGCTATGACACTAACCTGTGTTCATCTCTTACAATAGTTCTTTCTTAATATTCAACAGTATTATTATCAGAATCCGCGGATTTCTTCATCCTCGGAACCGGTCTTATCAATAGAACGGATTTCCAGGAAGTAACTGTAGTTATCATTTACTTTCACTTCCACTCTGTCTCCAACCTTGTGACCTTTTAATGCCATACCAATGGGAGATTCAATGCTGATGCGGTTTTCCATGGAATTTCCTCTTATGGAAGTTACCAACTTATATTTCTCAATCTCATCGTCTTCCTCGAAATATACCTCTACAATATCGTCCATTCCAACTTCATCGTCTTTGGAATCATCAGAAACAATAGTTGCTGTTTTCAGCATATTCTCAAGGTAGCGGATACGGCTTTCGTTCTGGTTTTTGTGCTTCTTTGCCGCATAATATTCGAAGTTCTCACTCAGATCTCCCTGGGCTCTTGCTTCTTTTACAGCTTCGATTGCTTCTTTTCGCACAACCAGCTTGCGATGGTCGATCTCCTGCTGGATTTTCTCAACATCCTTCTGTGTAAGCTTTTCTTTCATGACTGCATCTCCCTTTTATTACTTCTGCTTTTTATTCCTGCTTTATATTGGCTTAACCATAGCAGAAGGGCATCATTTTGTCAAATCATTACTGTTCACTCCGTGCCCGATAACCCACTTCACGATGCACAGGATTTATGCATTTGGTATCTGCCGCAGGAAGTCATGTGTCGTATTCTCGATCATTCTGTTAGTCAGTTCTGCAATATGTTTGGTTGATTCCCGGTGTTCCGAAGAAAGCCATGCTTTGATCATTCCCACACATCCATTAAGGCAAAATGCATAAACATATTCCACGTCATGGTTATCTGCTGCAAATTTTCCGGACAACTGCCGGAGAACAGTGTCTGCAACCATCTTCTCCATCCTGCTCACAAACCCCATATCTCCATTGCTTCCCAACAGAGCAATACAAATATCCTTATTATTATCAAGAATTGTAAAAATATGCTCGATCATCGGATAAGAACTTCCATTTTGTACCAGATCCAGAGGATGCTCCTCAATTACCTGAGCAATCTCATCCATCAGCTCATTTTCAATGCTCTCCAGCATTTGATAAATATCACTGTAATGAAGATAAAACGTAGACCTGTTAATATCTACCTCATCCACCAGTTCCTTAACTGTAATTTCCTTGATGCTCTTCTTCTGCATCAGTCGTGCAAGACCTGCCCGAAGCTGTGCTTTAGTTTTTCGTACTCTTCTGTCTACTTTTTCTGCCATTAACATTTCCCCCTGTTCTTTATTTCACATTCTATAGCAATTCCATAAAACGCCCAGACATCTCTGTTATGTCATTCCGTCTTCTGCCTTTGGCCTGGGTAAATGCTTATTGCTTTTCACAACCTTCTCAATTGGCTCAATTGTAAATATCACCAATTTTATTCTCATGTTTTTGTATATTTTATCCTAAATGTAGATTCTGTGTAAAAATAGTCATTTTAAACAAATATGTCTATTAATATACGTCAAATAGCAAATTTAATGGTTGTATCTTATTTTTAGTTTTAGTATAATACCATCCATGGAAAAAATCAACACCTTGTTGATTAATAGTTTTCATAACTGTTAATCGATTATGTTTTGATTATTCAATCTGCTGTTTATCAGCACCTTACTGTTCCACTCCAGCTCATTAGTGTGCCGAAAAGTTGATTCTTGAAACAATCTTGCAGGCCCACTAGCTGTAAACCGAACAGTTTTCACTACAACCAAATATAGAAAGAAAGGGATAAGGTATGATCAAAAACGAATGGAAAAATCTACTGCATAATAAGATCATGTTCGTTGTGGTAATTGCAATTATCGCAATCCCGATCATTTACGCAGGACTGTTTCTGAAATCCATGTGGGATCCATACGGAAGTGTTGACCATCTTCCTGTAGCAGTTGTCAACGAAGACAAACCTGTAGACTACGATGGCACCACGCTAAGTGTAGGAAAGGACATGGTAGAAGAATTACGTGAAAATGATTCTATGGCATTTAATTTCGTAGACAGCCGTACAGCTGAGGATGGTCTGGAAAACGGTACTTACTATATGGTAATTACCATTCCGGAAGACTTTTCCGCAAATGCTGCCACACTTATGGACGATGAACCTAAGAAAATGGAGCTGAAATACGAAACCAACCCCGGAACCAACTATATTGCTTCCAAATTAAGTGAAACCGCACTGCTGAAGATCAAAGATGCAGTTGCCACCAAAGTAACAGAAACCTATACACAGACAATTTTTGACCAGATAGCCAAAGTCGGAGACGGTATGCAGGATGCAGCCGATGGTTCCGGTAAGCTCAAGGACGGCATCGAATCTGCTGCCAAAGGAAACCAGACCATCACCCAGAATCTGAAGAAACTCTCTTCCAGCACACTGACTTTCGCAGATGGCGCCGAAACCCTTACAAAAGGTATTCAGGAGTACACAGATGGTGTCTCCCAGGTAAATGAAGGTGCCAGACAGCTTGATGACGGTGTCAGCACACTGACAGCAAAAGTACCAGAACTTACATCCGGAATCGATGCTCTCAACAGCGGTGTTAAAAATTACACAGACGGTGTTGCAAAGCTCAATGAAAACTCTGAGAAATTGAAAAAAGGGGCAAGTGCCCTGGAATCAGGAATTAATTCCCTGAGCGCAGGTGTGACAACACTGGCAGATGGAGCTACTCAGTATATTAACGGTGCAAATTCTCTCGCAGACGGAACTACCGCTTATGTAAAAGGTGCCGGGCAGTTAGCAGCCGGTGCTTCTCAGTTAAGCGGACTGGAAAATCTCGGTCAGGTATCCGGCGGTATTTCCCAGTTAAATGCAGCAGTTTCCAAAGGAAGTAATTCCTCCGCTGCATTAAAAGACGGAACCCAGCAGCTTGAGGATGGTCTGGGACAGCTCTACACACAGTTGTCAGCTTTACAGAACAGTGCATCCGCTGCTTCCGTTGACAAACTTACCACCGGACTGAGCCAGGCAAAAACAGGAATGGAAAATGCCAGTGAAGGGATGACCTCCGCAGCAACCGGAATCTCCAATGCCTCCGATGCGATCAGCCAGGTAAGCAGCCAGATCTCCGATACTCTTGTACCGGGACTTCAGGATGCAGCTTCTCAGGCATCTTCCGCAGCAGAAAGTATTGGTTCTGCACTTGGTGAGTATACTCAGGCTACTTCTTCCGCACTCGAAACAGCCAACAGCGAGATTGCTTCTGCTCAGACCGCCATGCAGGCAATGCAGAATGTCGCAGCAGCTCTGGATAATGCCGCAGCTTCTGCAGATGAAAATGGTATGATCTCCGCTGATTCTATTGCCGGACTTTCTGATGCACTTTACTCTTCTGTTACAGATCTGGAAGGTGTGGATGGTTCTTTCGCAGCACAGTATTCCAGTGAGATCAGCAACGCCGTAAGCAGTATGTCCTCTGAACTTTCTTCCAGGGTTTCTGAACTGAATTCCGCAGCTGAACAGATGAATGCAGTTGCAGGTCAGCTTTCTGACGGTGCTTCCACTTTAAGTAACGGCGCACAGAATATGTCTGCAGGTGCAGATCAGATGAATGCAGGTGCAGGTCAGATCCCGGATGTTTCCGGTAATGCATTCAGCTCTGTGACTGCTGCCGTAAAACAGCTCTATGCAGGTGCTCAGGCAGTAAATGCAGGAACTCAGTCTGTTTCTTCTGCACTGACTACACTGGAAAACAGCACAGCATCTTTCCCACAGGCAGCCGCAGGTGTGAAAGCATTAAATGACGGATTCAAAACTCTGACTTCCAATGACACAACACTTACAGACGGTGCTGCAAGCCTGAAATCAGCAGGTAAGAAACTTACTGCTGCTGTACCTCAGATTTCCTCAGGTGCTTCTCAGTTATCAGAAGGAGCCTCTACACTTAATGATGGAATCAAAGAGTACACGGATGGTGTGTCCACTCTCGCTTCTAACAATGAAGCACTGACAAGTGGAACCGGACAGCTTGCCGATGGTGCCAAAACCCTGGCAAGTGGCGCTGATACCCTCAGTAATGGCACAAAAACTCTGGCAAGTGGAACAGCGAAGCTGGTTGCCAATAATGATTCACTGACCAGCGGTGCCCGGAAACTTGCAGACGGTGCTTCCCAGATTCAGAGTGGTTCCTCTCAGCTCTATGATGGTTCCAAAGAACTTGGAGATGGCATGACAAAATTAAAGGATGGATCCTCTACACTGTCATCCAACCTCAGTGAAGGTGCAGATCAGGTAAAGAGCACGAAATCCAGTGATACAACTGTCAGCATGTTCGCAACACCGATCGAAGATGAGGAAACCCAGATCACAACCGTAGAAAACAACGGTCATGCAATGGCACCATACATGATGTCTGTCGGTCTCTGGGTCGGTGCACTGGCCTTCTGCCTGATGTATCCTCTGACTACATACAAAGGCAAACTGAAATCAGGATTTGCATGGTGGGCAAGCAAAGCTTCTATTCTTTATCCGGTAGCAATCCTCCAGGGACTTTTCCTGATCATTCTGCTTCATGTATTCAATGGATTTACACCTGTAGAGATGACAAAGACAGTATTATTTGCCTGCCTGACAGCAATGGCATTTACATCTATTATGTATTTCTTCAATATTACCTTTGGTAAGGTTGGAAGTTTCCTTATGCTGGTATTCATGGTAATCCAGCTTGCAGGCTCCGCTGGTACTTATCCGGTAGAAATTTCTCCGGAATTTGTATCCAAAATCCACTCTTATGTACCATTTACCTATACAGTAAATGCATTCAGAAGTACAATTGCAGGCGGCACAAGTATCCGTCAGTCAGTTTATGTACTGATCGGATTGATCGTAGTATTTACTCTGCTTACAATCCTGCAGTTTAATCATATGGCTCATCAGCGTAAAGCGAACAGGAAAACACTTTATGACTGGTTAGAAGAAAAGGGACTGGCTTAAAAGCCAGTCCTTCTTATTTTTCCAGTCTTTTCTCTTTCATATATTGTGCCATTTCATCAGAAATATTGTCGATCAGATAATTCTTACTGCTCTGACGTTTCTCATGCCATTGCTGGCGAATCTGGTTTTCTGTAGCTTTTATTTCGTCACGAAGACCTCTGGCAGACATACGGTGAGCACCCTGTCCCATGATAATGATCTGCTCCAGTCCATCGGATGTTGCTACCGTTACCTGGTTTTCCCTGCCGATCTTATGAACCGTTTTCTCAATGTACTGATCCGCTGTCTCAGCTTCTTTGGTGTAGACTACATGAATGTTATGATAGGTGATCACTTCCTCTGCATGGCCCTCTATCTTGTAAGCATCAAATACAAGAATTAACGTACATTTCTTAAAGCCCTGATAGTTGCTCAGAATATCCATCAGTTTTGTCTGTGCTGCATGGAGGTTTGCATCTGCCAGCTCTTTTAAATCTTCCCAGGCATAGATAATGTTATAGCCATCTACAAGGAGATATTCTTTTTCTTTCTTCTTAGTAGAAGAACTGTTGCGGTAATAGCTGCCGCTGTCAGATTTTGCAGAAAATGTTCTCTTAAACTGTGGTTCTTTGTAACGCTTGACCGGTCCGAATGTGCGCTCGAAAATGGCTTTCAGCTCTTCCTCATCCTCATAGCTTCCTACGCCGGCATTCTTTGGCGGGCAATAAACTGAATCTCCCTGATTCCTTCCATTCCTGTTTCCTGCTATACTTTCTTCACCCTTCGGTATGGTACCACCCGGCTCAGACTCGTCGACACCCTCTAAGTGCATATAATCCTCTACTTCATGCCATGGTACCACAAATCCTGCTCCATGAGCACAGAATACAGAACCTGTGGGATTGTCCAGGTCACGTTCGGAATCATATCCCATCTCCTGTACAATCTCATCCTGATTCTGACATGGTGCATAGCCCTTTAATGAACAGAATAATCTGCCACGTCCCTTTGTATAGGAAGTTACCTGTGTCTGGTAATCGCGCATCATTGATACAGGTGCACTCCCCTTCAATATCATCATATCATCCTCATCTGCTTCCGGCTGCTGGAAGGTTCCATTCATTTTCTGAATGTCAGTCATAGCACGCCCGATCATATCTCCCGGAATCTCAAGTCTGAACTCATAATATGGCTCAAGCAGGACACTCTTTGCTTTCTTTAATCCCTGCCGCACAGCCCTGTACGTCGCCTGCCGGAAATCGCCGCCCTCTGTGTGTTTCAGATGGGCACGTCCTGTGATCAGTGTGATCTGCATATCTGTGATGGGAGAACCGGTCAGTACTCCCGGATGCTCCCGTTCTTCCAGATGAGTCAGGATCAGTCGCTGCCAGTTACGATCCAGCACGTCCTCACTGCATGCAGTAAAAAACTGCAGACCGCTCCCCGGCTCTCCCGGTTCCAGAAGCAGATGTACTTCTGCATAATGACGCAGCGGTTCAAAATGGCCTACACCTTCTACCGGCTCTGCGATTGTTTCTTTATATACGATATTTCCTGTGCCAAACTCTACTGCTACATGGAAACGCTCCCAGATCAGATGCTTTAATATCTCAATCTGAACCTCACCCATCAGCATGGCATGGATTTCTCCAAGCTGCTCGTTCCATACAATGTGAAGCTCCGGTTCCTCCTCTTCCAGCTCTTTGAGTTTCTTAAGCATCTGGTGAACATCACAGTCCTCAGGAAGCAGAATCCTGTAATTTAATACAGGTTCCAGAACCGGCATTTCGGATTCCCGTTCAATCCCAAAGCCCTGTCCCGGATGTGTCTGGGAAAGACCGGTTACTGCACAGATGGTTCCTGCAGGAGCCTCCTTTGCAAGCTCAAATTTCGCACCGGAATAAATACGGATCTGATCCGCTTTCTCTGTATCTGTAAGAAGTTCCTTTACCTTCAATGTTCCTCCGGTGATTTTCATATAGCTTAAACGATTGCCCTGATCATCTCTGGCAATCTTGAATACTTTTGCACCAAACTCTGAAGGATATTCTGGTGTCTCACAGTATTTTTCCAGCCCATGAAGGAATTCTTCTACCCCTGTCATTTTCAGAGCAGAACCGAAGAAACATGGGAAAAGTTTTCGCTCTTTGATTACTTTTCGGATATCTGATGTTGAAATCTCTTCTGTTTCCAGGTATTTTTCAAGCAGTTCCTCATCGCAGACAGAAATATCTTCCAGAAACTGAGACTGCAGAGCTGATATTTCATCTTCTGCTTTCTCTGCTGTTTCGTCAGTACTATTTTCCATTCCACTTGTGTTTTCCCAGGTGAAGTCAACACAGTTATCACTCAATCTCTTCTTCAATTCTGCCAGAAGTTTCTCTTTATCTGTTCCGTCCTGATCCATTTTATTGATAAACAGGAACGTCGGAATCTGGTATCTTGCTAGAAGTCTCCATAACGTCATGGTATGTCCCTGCACTCCATCTGCACCATTGATCACAAGAATCGCATAATCCAGCACCTGCAGTGTCCTCTCCATCTCTGCCGAGAAATCCACATGTCCCGGTGTATCCAGAAGAGTTATCCCCCTGTTTCCCAGTTCAAACTCCGCCTGCTTGGAAAAAATCGTAATTCCACGCTCCCTCTCCAGGTTATAAGTGTCCAGATACGCATCCTTATGATCCACACGCCCCAGCTTACGGATTTTTCCCGTTAAATATAAAATCCCCTCCGACAACGTAGTCTTACCTGCATCTACGTGGGCAAGGATACCAATAACAAGTTTCTCCATAGTATATTTAAAAGCTCCTTTTTCTTTATAAAATAAAATCAGTAGTTATTTTTTTATTGCTCTATCTGTTAAAATTCTTTATCAATTAATTATTTTAACATACTGATATAGATAAATCCAATAGGGTTGTGTTTTTATGTGTTCATTTAGTCCAAAAGAGCCCACATTTACAGTTAATGTGGACTCCGCTTCCATTATTTTTAATATGTGGTTTTCATATTCTTTTTTTCATTCAACCACTTATATACAGTCTTTTCTTCTACTTTTACTCCCTGAGCAATCTGCTGCACAGATAATCCCATTTCAGCCAATGAAATTGCGGTTTCTTTTTTAGTTTTCATTACTCCTTCTGCCATACCAGCTTCATACTCCGCTTTCCTAAGTTTTCTTTTTTCTTCTTCTTCGTTATATTCAAATATACTCATAGCAATAACCTCCGCACGATTCTTTTGCAGAAATTCTTTTAAAATTCCCTCCTGAATACTCTCACTTACCGCACATTCTACAGCCGTATTCAGTTCCATTTCTTCAGAATATCTGCGTACTTTCGCAACATACTGAGCATATTCCCTTAATGTCTGGCATTCTTCCATCAGTTTTTTATTATGCCCTACATTTATATTTAATGTAATAACCTTCAGTTCAAGATTTGGCTCGCCAGACATATTTTCATAAGACTCTGACAAATATTCAACCCAGCGATCTTCATTTTTCTCTGTTCCGTTATAGAATACGATAAAATTTGGTGTGGGTATTCTCAGTCTTGTTGATGTATACAGAGATTTCCAATCCACCAGTTTCTGATATTCACTGGAGATATAGAACAAATCTCTTAAAGGCATGTTCGGGTTATACGTAGACTGATGTTCATACAGAAACAGATTCGTATTTATAATAAATGCCAGATCATTCTTCATTCCCATATAGATTGCATTTTCAAGTGTCACAATCTCTAATTGAGTTGCATCTGTATAGGAAGTTTCATTGATTGCATTATACAGCGACAACAGATTCCTTCTGTCTGAAAACAGCATACGGAATACTGTATCTTTGTATTTACGGTTTGCAGTTGCTGTGTTGCCTTTCAATCGGTTTCTTTTCACAATAATTTTTTTGTTCTTTCTTTTTGCCATTGGCAATACCTCCTGTTTTCCGCAGGAGTCAAAGAACATTTTGTGCTATTCTTATCACTTCTCAGCTCCTGCTTTTCATAATTAACTGGAATTAAAAGCATGGATTTCTGAATTGAGATTAGAATAATCAGACGGCAAAAATGCCTTGAAATATAAGAGAAATATGCTTTATACTTATGTTAGCATTACTTACTCTTATTTTCAAGGCATTTTATATTCTTTTTATTTTATAAATTATATGGGAGTTACTGTTCACACACCACTATTCCGCGAGGTGTTTTGGCATGAATATGCCAAAATCCCGAGACATACAAGCCAAAATTCCATTGCCGCAGGCAATCTGGAATGAATTTTGGCTACGTTACTGTGAACGGAGTGAACAGTAACGTATGGGAACTTTTTTATTCCTTATGTGTCCCTCTGACTACTTTGATTCCACGTTCTTCTATCATATTGCAGATCTGTGTCATCCTTGGACATTCATGCGTTCCATCCGGGAGACGACAGACACCTACGTGGATGGCACTGATCTTTTCGCTGACCAGTCTGTCTATCTTTTCCAGGATTCCTTTGTCTTCTATGGGTTCTATCGGGTTGGCGCCTTTGCATCCGTTACAGGTCATCATTGCTGCCAGACAGGTATCTTCCGGATAATCCTGAAAGAAATCGGTTCTGTTCTGAAATGCTGCCAGGCATCCAACTCTGGCGCATACATTATTAGAATGAATACACGTCAAAATTCCTATTTTATTCATCTTTTTCCTCCATATATAGCAGGCCAGAGTCAAAAATTTTCCTGACTCTGGCCTGTCAATACTCAAACATTCGAAATCCTCTGATTTACTACGTAAATTGCTACTTTCTCATGTTTGACGAGTCCCAAGCTCCAAAGTCTTATCGTGCAAGCACGAACGACTTTCTGACCTTTTGACCCTGATATCATATTATAAAAATAAAATATGCATCTTCCCGCGGCTGTCATTTACCACTTCCGAATCTACCTGGTAAATCCTTTTGATCAGCTCCGGAGTGAGTACTTCCTGTGGAGTTCCATATCCTTCCAGCACACCATCTTTCAATACATAAATCTTATCGCAGTATGCCGCCGCAATATTCAGGTCATGGATAGCTGATATTACAGTTACGTTAAGTTTCTTTACCAGTTCCATCAGCATGATCTGATGCGTGATATCCAGATGGTTAGTCGGCTCATCGAGAATCAGTGCAGGCGTCTGCTGTGCAAGTGCTCTTGCCAGAATAACCCTCTGTTGCTCTCCACCTGACAGCGTAGAGAATGTACGATCCGCAAATGCATCCATCTGTACCGTTTTCAGTGCTTCTTCAACAATCCGGTAATCTTTTGCATTATCCCGTTCCAATGCTTTCTTATGAGGGGCACGTCCCATCAACACAACTTCCCGTACGGTAAAATCAAAGTTGTAGTAATTGTGCTGTGCCACAACTGCCATTTTTCTGGCGGAGCTTTTTACGCTCATGGAATGGAGTTCTTCGCCGTCCAGATAAACGGCACCTGCATCTGGCTTCAGGATACGGTAGATGCATTTTAATAATGTAGATTTTCCGCTTCCGTTTGGTCCGATGATCCCTACCAGTTCCTTATCCTTTGACTCTATGGAAATTCCCTTCAGTATCTGTCTGGCGTGAAATCCAACCTGAATATCTTCTGTAGTGATTTTCATTACTTACTACCTCCAAATCCATAGGATTTCCGCACAAGCAGATAAATAAAGCATGGAGCACCGATAATGGATACCAGCACACCGATCGGCATCTCAGAATTCTTCAGGATTACACGACATGCCACATCACACCAGATCAGAAAAGACGCGCCAAGAAGTGCGCTCAGTGGAAGTAATCTTCTGTGGTCAGTTCCAAACAGAATCCTGACTACATGAGGAATCACAAGTCCTACAAATCCAATCACGCCAGCACAATATACTGCAAATCCAATCATTACAGAAGCAACGATCAGGTAAAATGTTCTCAATCTGTGTAAATCTGTTCCAAGTGTGATAGAAACTTCATCTCCCAAAAGCATCAGATTCAGGTTTCGATACTGCGTCCAGAAGATGACCACACATATCAGAGTAACCGGAAGCATCACACCTACTCTGGCCCAGCTTGCCCCTGCAAGACTTCCCATGCTCCATTTCATAACTTCCGTAGCTGCATTTTTGTCATTCGTAATGTAAATAACAAAATTTGAAAAAGCAGAGCACACCGCACTGACCGCCATTCCGGCAAGGATCAGCTTAGCTGATGTTGCCTTTCCTCCCATATTTGCAATAGCAATAACTGCAAAGGAGGTAATCATTGCGCCAATAAAAGCAGTAACTCCGACAGAATTTCCGCCAAGAAAGCTTCCAATTCCAAGCATGATTGCCAGCGTTGCGCCAAGAGATGCACCGGATGAAATACCCAGTACATAAGGATCTGCCAGCGGGTTCTGCACGATTGCCTGCATTACTACGCCGCATACAGAAAGAGCCATTCCAACTGCCAGAGCCAGCAGGACTCTGGGCAGTCGGATCAGCCATACAACATCGTGAATTGCACCTTCTGCATAGGCAGACAGACTTTTTATATGAAATAATTTATAAACAATGACACTGTACACATCCTTCAGCGACAGATCAGCATTACCAAAAGTAATCGCCGCAAGTATGGAAAAAATAAGAAATCCGGCAAGCCCGATGAGGACTGCCACATACATGGATGCTCTAAACACATTGCCTTTTTTTGTCTGTGAAACCTGTTCTTTCACTGTATTTTCCTCAATCAGTCAAGATTAACGTCTGGATATAATCCTTTTGCAAATGTTTCGATTCCATCCTGTGTACGTGTTGCACTTGCATACATCTCGCTGAGCATGATCGGATAAACACGACCGTTCTTTACAGCGTCAAGACTCTGAAGTGCTTCGTCATCCTGAATAACTGCAAGCTGGTCATTCTTAACTGTTTCTGAATCATCTCCTGCATATGGCATATATACTACGAAAATTACGTCAGGATTTGCTGCAATAATATCTTCTTTTCCAACTGTAGATGCATCCGGGTTTGCCAGAGTCGCACCTAACTGTGTTACCATATCTCCACCAAGGCTCTTTGCACCATAGTTTGTGATATCTTCTCCAAGAGGTTCCAGAACCATTACGCTTGGTTTCTCTTCTACATCTGCTGTTGCTGCAAGAGTTTTATCGATCACTGCCTTTGCATCATCTACGATTGCCTGTGCTTTGTCCTGTACATCAAAAATCTTTCCAAGATTTAAGATATCTGTAAATTCATTTTCCAGAGTTCTGTCTCCGTCAGGGCGTGTGTTTGTGTTGTAATAAGTGTTGCAGCCTTTGTCGATCCAGTCTGTTACATTTCCGAGATTTTTATCAGAAAACAGGGAGCTCCAGGATAAGATCATGTCTGGCTCCAACATCGTTACAGTCTCAAGGGATGGGGTAAATTCATCAAGATAATTTGTTTTTGAAAATGCATCTTTAAGTTCATCCGGAACTTCATTGTCAAGACCTGCTGTAGCTACCAGGCGGTCTTCCAGACCAAGTGCAAGCATGGTTTCAATGCTTCCCTGATATACAGCAAGAACTTTCTCCGGTGCCTTTTCATAGGTTGTTTCGATTTCATTTCCATCATAATCATAGGTTGTGATGGTCAGAGGATATTCTGTCTTTGTACCTTCTGCATCTGATGAATCCTGTGCGTCTGCATCTTCCTGTGTATCAGAGTCTGCATCTGCTGCCGGCTGATTGTCCTCTTTGATTGTCTCAGAGTCTGCTCTCTCTGCTGCAAAAGCTGCCGGAGCTGCGGAAACTGCCATAGCTGCTGCCATCATAATTGCCATGATTCTTGTGGATAAATACCTGTTTTTCATTTGACTTCCTCTCTTTTCGTATATGTTATTTACCTGTTCGTGTAACCGAAAAGATGGGACTTCAGAAAAAGTAAAATAGAAGTGATAAAAATAACGGATACTTTTTACGGAAGCTCCTTCTTTACGCTGTCAGGCAGGTTTCCTGACTCACAGATCACAGAAAGTTTCCATAAAATAAAAACTGATACAACATCCATGCTTCAGCAGTTCATGAATGTTGTATCAGAAATATTTCCAGATACTCTCTGGCAGCCGGATTCCGCCTTCTCACATATTTATGCAATGACATATTACAATCCCGCTTTTTTTTCTGTATACAGTGGCCGCAACCGTTCAGGCATTTCACCTGATTCCCTCTCACATTACCATACACAAAATCTGCATATGATAATGTTCACTTAACAGCTTATTCAATTACGCTGATGCAATTTTAGCACACTGCTTTTATAATTACAACCATATTCGAGACACATCAGAATTCTTTCTTCTCCATAAGCCGGACACCCATCCAAAAAGACCCCATATATACAATTACTGTAAATAATACAACTCCGGCCAATACCATTCCCCAGTTCAGTCCATTCAGCCATGCATCGACTGCGTCTGCTGAAAGTCCCATTGTTTTTATCAGAATATAAACTACGGCAAATATAATAGCCCACATGACCATTGCAATATAACGTCCTTTTTCCGCTCCAAAATGTATTACAAGCGGGAGCGATACCGCCAGCATAAGAAGTGCCAGTGGAATGTATATCAGGCTGCCAATGATAGTCTCACTCAGACACCCCTGAAGTTCTGCCACACCTTTGCAGATTACTCCCGTTATCGTTGCAATTCCCCACGCTACAGCCGTAAGCCCTGCTCCCAGCAGATATTTTTCCGCCACATACTGTTTTCTGGTAACCGGCAAGGTCATAAGAAACGCAAGACCATTATCAAACTCATCATAACTTATAGTCGTAATGGCAAAAATTGCTGTGACAATCGTAAAATATCCTGTAGCAAAACTGACACTCCCGCTTCCTGCCAGATTCAGGATGACTTCCATTACAACAACCAGGATAAAAAACTGTTTCTGCTGTTTCATCAGTTCTATATCCTTTACAAATAATCCCTTCATACCTGTTCCTCCATCATCACTACCAGATCATCAATCTTTCCATTCTCAATTACAACATCTGGGTAATTTTCCATATAAAATTGTTTCTGGTTTGTCAGACACCTGTATCCATAAGCTTCTTTCCGGATCTTAATAAGGTATTGCTGATCCAGTTTTTCGTACTCTTCTTCTGCAACTTTAAGAACTGCATAATCCGACAGCAGTACATCTGTATCCTCATGAAGGATAATTTTTCCGGCATGGATCATATAAAAATCGTCACAAAGACTCTCCAGATCTGATGAAATATGTGAACTGATCAGAATAGAACTGCTTTCATTTTCTTCCATATATTCTCTCAGCATGTTCAGCACTTCATCCCTGGCTATCACATCCAGACCAACTGTGGGCTCATCCAGAATCAGCAGTTCTGCCTTATGGCTTAATGCTGCCAGTACTTTAAACTTTGCTTTCATACCAGTGGAAAATTCTTTGATTTTCTTGTCTGTGGGCAGATTGAATCTTCTGCACTGCTGCAGGAATTTCTCTCTGTCAAAATCCGGATATATGCTTTTCATAATATTGGCCACGCCCGCTGCTGTCAGATACATACTGAAGCCTGAATCTGCAAAAACAACTCCCAGTTTCTGCTTATCCTCCGGCTTAAGCTCTTCTGCCTTTTTCCCAAAGACCTCTATCTCTCCGCCATCCGGATGAATCAGGCCGAGCAGAGCTTTAAATGTGGTGGATTTCCCGGAACCATTTCTTCCAATAAGTCCTGTAATCATCCCAGGCTGTACTTCCATAGAACAGTCCAGCGAAAAACCTCTGTAATGTTTCTGCAAATGACTGATTTTCAACATGTCTTAGTCCTCCATGATCATTTCAAAAAGATTTCTGATTTCCTCATCGTTCAGTCCACATCTTCTGCCCTTCATGATTGCCTGCTCCAGATCATGTTCTACTTCTTTGAGCTGTTCTTCCCTCATCAGGTTTTTATTTGTGGCTGCAACGTAGGTTCCTTTTCCATGAACAGTGACGGTAAATCCCTCTTCTTCCAGATTGTCGTAGGCTTTCTTCACAGTCAGGGCACTGATCTTCAGTTCCTTTGACAGACTGCGTACTGAAGGTAATACAGTGTCCGGCTGTAACTCTCCTCTGATAATCGCAGACTTAATCTGGTCTATGATCTGTTCATAAATAGGTACCATGGATGAATTATTGATTATTATATGCATATGTTTCTCCTCCATCTACAAACAGTATATAACAGTGCATAACTGTTGTCAACTGTTTTATACTGTTATACTTTATATTTTATATTTTATCAAACGAGTCTGCCTCCCCCTGTTCATTGATAACATCTCACTTCGATTTGCAGACTAAAAACATTTTTACAGACAAAAAGAAAGATGGATTCGGTTATAAAATTTTCCAAATCCATCTTTCTTCTTATCAGATTCTTAATCCACATTGCTACGTATCTCTACACCGAATAACTACTCTGCAGGGAACTCACTTAATTCGGTTAAAGAATTGTTTTTAATTTGTTTTTATGTAATTGTTTTTTCTCTGTTTTTTACTCTGCCAAATACGCCTTCAGTTTCTCCATATCAGCTTTCATTACTCTCCGTCCCACCTCATAAATCTCCTTTAAATGGGCGGGATCACGCTCAACCGGTTTTGCACTGATGTCTCTGTCCGGGCGGATAACATGGATCCTGCCCTCTTTTTCCAGATATGCGATTTTATCCAGCATACGATTATACTGAATATGACGTTCATCCAGAAGCTTTACAAGCTCCGGATACTCTCTGAACTTCAGTCTGAGCAGCGGCATCAGCTTATTATGTTCTTTTCTGTATCCCGGATGACGGGTACATACTACCACATTTTTCTCATAACCCTGTGAAAGCATCCAGTTTACAGGAATCGGATCTGAGATACCACCGTCCAGATACATTCTTCCATTCAGATTTACCGGTCTGGCAGCCAGTGGCAGGGAAGCTGATGCGCGCATCCATTCCACATCCAGCCTGTCTCCCATTCTGCATTCCTGATAGCAGGGTTTTCCTGTTTCAATATCTGTACATACAACCGTAAACTTCATGGGTGATCTGGCAAATGTCTCTGTGTCAAAAACATCCAGCTTCCAGGGCACCTCCCCATATGCAAAATCTTTGCTGTAAAGATCGCCGGTAGTGATCCAGCTTTTCAATCCCATATATCGTTTATCTTTGCAGAATCTGGTATTATAACGAAGGGTTCGTCCAATCTGGCGGGACTTATAATTACATCCAAAAATTGCACCGGCGGAAACGCCAACTGTAGAATCTGCATAAATCCCCTGCTCCATCAGCTCATCCAGAACTCCGGCTGTATACAGCCCCCGCATACCTCCACCTTCCAGAACCATTCCGAGGCCTTTCTTTTTGTTGTCTTCCATAGCTATTCTCACTTTTCACTTTCTTTCACATATTCATTTCGGATTGCAAATCCATGATCCATAGGGCCACTTCCCTTTCCCAGGTCAAGCATTGCCGCCAGTGCTCCTGAAATATACTGTTTGGAACGTTTTACAGCAGTCTGCAGGTCATATCCCTTTGCAAGATTGGAAGCAATGGCACTGCTCAACGTACAGCCTGTTCCATGTGTGTTTGGATTATCGATACGCTTTCCTTCAAACCAGCAATATTTTCCATCATAGTAAAGCAGATCATTTGCATCATTAATGCTGTGTCCGCCTTTGCAAAGTACTGCACAATGATATGTCTCAGAAATCTTTCCGGCAGCCTCTATCATTTCCTCTGCATTGGTCACTGACATTTCAACCAGAACCTCTGCCTCCGGAATATTCGGAGTAAGCACATCAGCCAGTGGAAACAGTTCCTGCTTCAATATCTCCACTGCATCATCACTGATCAGCTTGGCACCGCTTGTTGCAACCATAACAGGATCCACAACAATGTTTTCCGCTTTATATTGTTTCAGTTTCTCTGCTATTACATGGATCAGATCTTTATCTGATACCATTCCGATTTTTACCGCATCCGGATAAATATCCTGAAAAACAGAATCCAGTTCCTGCCCCAGAAATTCCGGTGTTACATTTAATATTGCCTGTACACCGGTTGTATTCTGTGCAGTTAATGCGGTAATGGCACTCATTGCATATACACCATTTGTAATCATTGTCTTAATATCTGCCTGGATTCCGGCGCCTCCGCTGGAATCACTTCCTGCGATCGTCAGTGCAGTTCTCATAATTGTCTTCCTCTCATTTCTGCTATCATACAATCTTATCTACTGCCTCTTTCAGTTCTTCTGCTGCTTCTTTAATGTTATTCTGAGCATAAATGGCACTGATCACTGCCACACCGCAAATCCCTGTTCCCTTTAGCTGAGATATATTTTCTGCTGTGATCCCCCCGATTGCCACCACAGGGATAGATACCGCTTCACAGATTGCCTTCAGTGTTTCATGGGGAAGTTCTGCCGCATCTGCTTTTGAACCGGTTGCAAATACTGCACCCACCCCCAGATAATCTGCACCACGCTCCTGTGCAAGCAATGCCTGCTCTACCGTTCGTGCCGAAACTCCCAGGATTTTATCCGGTCCAAGTTTCTCACGCACAGCACCTGCTTCCATATCACTCTGCCCTACATGAACACCATCTGCATTCATCTTCAAAGCAATTTCCACATTGTCATTTATGATCAGAGGTACCTTATAATCTCTGCATAATTCCTGAAGTTCAGCTGCTTCCTGCAGGAAAGTTTCATCATCTGAATTTTTATCTCTGAGCTGCAGAAAGGTTACGCCTCCATCCAGACTCTCCTTTACCACTTCCTTAAGGCTCCGCCCATTAAGCCAGTGACGATCCGTTATTGCGTATAAGCGCATTTTCTCTTTATCGAATTTCATGTTTCACTCCTCTTTTCTACTCTTATCTATAGCAATTTACTCCAAAAGTTCTGCTGCAATTTTCTCCAGCTCATCCCTGATCTTAATGTGCTGCGGACATACTTCTTCGCACTTACCACATTTCACACATTCATTGGCAGATTTCCTGCCATGTTTGCCTACCAGCCATTCTTCCTGATGAAGTGCCTGATCTTTGCTTCCGTATAAGGTCAGATAATTCATTGCTGTAAAGGAACCGGAAACTCCGATTTCCATCTGACAGACTTTCGCACAGTAATTACAGGTTGTACATGGGATCAGCGGAATTTTCTTTAATTCTTCCTGTACCTTTTTCAGAGTTTCCTGTTCTTTCTCTGTCAGTCCGTTGAAATCCTTCATATAAGAAAGATTGTCCTGCATCTGCTCGACATTGCTCATACCGGACAGAACAGTAATCACGCCTTCCAGATTTGCAGCAAAACGGATCGCCCAGGATGCTGCGGAAGATTCCGGTTCTGCTGCTTTCAGGATTTCTTCCACACTCTTCGGAGGAGTTGCAAGCATACCGCCTTTCACAGGCTCCATAATTACAATCGGTTTGCCATGTTTACGTGCCACTTCATAACATCCTCTGGCCTGGATTGCCGGATTTTCCCAGTCAGCGTAGTTGATCTGAAGCTGTACAAATTCCATTTCCGGATGTGCGTTCAGGATTGCATCCAGTTCTTCCGGTGTGGAATGGAAAGAGAAACCTGCATGTTTGATCAGACTCTGTGCTTTTTTCTCCTGAACCCAGTCCCAGAGACCGAAATCGTCGAAGTATCTGGTACGTGCTTCTCCGAGATTATGTAACAGATAAAAGTCGAAATATCCTGCTCCTGTCTTTTTCAGAGAAGTGTCAAACTGTGCAGTTGCTTCTTCTCTTGTCTTGCAGTTGATCCATGCTGCGTTCTTTGTAGCAAGCTGGAATTTCTCTCTCGGATAACGCTCTACCAGTGCCTGGCGGATGGCATCCTCGCTGCCTGCATAGGCCCAGGCTGTATCAAAATAAGTAAATCCTGCATCCATAAACAGGTCTACCATCTTTTTGGTCTGCTCAATATCGATCACGTCGCCTTCCAATTTCGGCAGACGCATCAGGCCAAATCCAAGTTTCTTGATGTTTTCTCTTAAATAAGCCATGTGAAGACCTCCTTATTTTCTGAGATTACCAGAATACGATTTCCACTCATATTCCGGTTAACTATTCTATTATAGCGGAAAATTTTATCAATTTCCATTGCATGTCTGTAAAAAATCTCTTATATACCTTTCCCATATCCCAATGTAATGGTATCGCATACTGGCATTCCCCTACATTATCATAATTTCCTGATTTTATTTTTTCAATGATCTATGACCACACTCCAATGCATTATTCTCCCGTATTTCCCATTTTGGACAATATTCTACATCATAAAAATAATACCTCAAATATAAGAAAAACTTCTCCTAAGCAGATTTCAGATTATTTACTCAATCCACTTAGAAGAAGTTATAAGTTTTCTTACATACTGATAATTCCCAAAACGTTTGCAATAGAACTCAGCAAAATAATAATCAGACAAATCGTTGCAAAGTATTTGATAAATACTCTGTACAGTTTCTTTCTGCGGAATGGAGAAGACTGTTCAATTTCTTTTACCATTCCATCAATACCAACAACACGAAGAATCAGAATACAGGTTGCAAGTGCTGCCAACGGCATCATTACTGAGTTTGTCATAAAATCGAAGAAATCAAGGAAGTTCATTCCAAAGATACGAATGAAATCCAGAAGTCCATATCCCATGGAAGATGCGGTTCCAAGTACAATCATGATCACAACCATCAGACCGCAGCATTTCTTACGGCTCCAGTGAAGTTCGTCCATAAATGTGGAAACACTGGTTTCCATCAGGGAAACTGCACTTGTCAGGGCTGCAAGTAATACAAGTATGAAGAATACGATTCCTGTTGCTGTACCAAATCCCATACTTGCAAATACTTTTGGCAATGTGATAAACATCAGAGATGGTCCTGCCTGAAGTGTTTCAGGGTTTCCACCGGAGAATGCAAATACCGCCGGGATGATCATCAATCCAGCAAGGATTGCGATACCTGTATCGAAAATCTCAACCTGTGTGGTAGATCTCTCAATATCCATATCTTTACGGACATAGGAACCGTATGTATACAGGATTCCCATTGCAATAGACAAAGAATAAAACATCTGTCCCATCGCTGCTACTACTGTCATCCAGGAGAAATTTTTCACATTCGGGATCAGGAAATATTTCACACCTTCAACAGCACCCGGACGTGTGACAGAATAGATTGTAACCACGACTGCCAGAACTACCAGAACCGGCATCATGATCTTTGACATTCTCTCTACACCGTTCTGTACACCACCGAGAATGATGATGAATACAAGCGCCGCAAATACCAGAAACCAGATTTCCACCTGCCAGGAATCGGAAATAAAGTTTCCAAAATATCCGTCTTCCGCTACTGCCCGGACATTTCCTTTGAAATATTCCACAAGGTACTTAATTACCCATCCGCCAATCGTACTATAATAAGGAACGATCAGCATTGGAATTACTGCATTTAACCATCCGCCGATTTTGAATGACTTCGTTTTTCCAAAATGCTCAAATGCACCTACCGGACTCTTTCTGGTCATTCGTCCAAGGGCTGTTTCTGACATGATCAGCACATAACCAAATGACGCTGTCAGAAGAATATAGATCAGCAGGAAAATCCCGCCTCCATATTTCGCTGCAAGATATGGAAATCTCCAGATATTTCCCAGTCCTACTGCAGAACCTGCAACTGCCAGCACATAACCAATCCTTCCGGAAAAGCTTCCTCTGTTATGGTTATGTGCAGAATTGTTTTCTTTTTTCATTATACACCTCACCTCGTTACAAAAACCTCCCATAGGATTTCTCCCATGGGAGGTCTGCTAGTTTTTTACTGATTCTATAGTACCAAAAAGATGCGGGAATGTCAAAGACTAATAATAATTACAGACTTAATTGTAACATATTTGTTACTGTTCACACACCACTATCCCAGTATATATTTCAAGTATAGTCTTTCTGTACGCATTGTTCTATGATATAATAGTTGAGCTACCACCCCTAGACAGGTGCAGAAAGGGGGTGTGTTGTAAATGGATATGATCTTATCATTTATGCTTTCTATCTTGGCAAGTGTAATCGCCTACTACATTTGCAAATGGTTGGATAGAAAATAACAGCTGGTAGCCAGCCTAGGGGAATAAGCCACCCTGCCCAAACGGAATAAAAAAGCCTCAGAGGTCGCAACTCTGGGGCTTTTGCTGTGTTATAAATGAATTTAACCTTATCATTTTGCCTACTGGCATTATATCATATGCATTTTTTGTTTGCAATATACTCAATATACTTTTTCGAATCAAGTCAAACTTTTGGTTACTGTTCACTTCGTTCACAGTAACGTATTGGACGGTCTTTGGATCAACACCAGCATAGAGAAGATTGGTAATGTAAGTGTGCCGCAGCTGATGCGGGGTTACATCAAAGTCCAGCGTATATCTGATTTTGGGTTGATTTTTCTGGGTCATGCCCAGCGTTGGGGTAACCGTGTATTTGATGCTCTGTACACCATGCCCGCCTCACCGATAGATAAGGTGTATCCTCGTCCAGAAATACACAATCCCATTGCAGTCTGCCTGTGATAATCTAGTTGATTAAAGTCTGCTGACTTTTCATCCCTTTCAACCCCTTACACAAATCGGCATAATCAAGCCTATTGACCGATATAATAACAGGTCTCCGCTGGCGCGGCTGTCATAACTCCGCAGCATCGTTCGTATCGTGTGCCGCAGGGTTCCCCCCAAGTCTTTGGCGGGCCGTGAAGAAGTATTTTTAAACCCCCATGCAGTCATTGCGCCGAATCTGCCACAATCCGTTTTATGAAATCGCAGATCGCTCTGAAGAAGTCTTTTCATCACCTCCCTGACTGCTCCATCTTCGCGGCGTTTCATATTCGCTCGTACATGGGTTATGTACCTGTTGTGCTGTCTATTCGATTGTCAATGTACTGATGAAGGAGGAAAACTTGTCCTTCTTATTAACACTGACAAAAAAGGCAAAAAACAGGCGCATCAAATGAAATTTTATCAAAAAT